>JBOHEL010000274.1:0-6838 GCA_050700995.1 Sciscionella sp.
CTCCGAGCGCACGATCGTGTGCTGGGCGATGGGTGTCACGCAGCACAAGCATTCGGTGCCGACCATCCGCGAGATCATGAACGTGTTGCTGCTGCGCGGAATGATCGGCAAGCCGGGCGCCGGTGCGTGCCCGGTACGCGGCCACTCCAACGTGCAAGGTGACCGCACGATGGGCATCTGGGAGAAGATGCCCGAATCCTTTATGGACGCGATGGAGACCGAGTTCGGCATTCCGATGCCGCGCGAGCACGGACTGGACACAGTGGACACGATCAGTGCCATGCGGGACGGTAAGGTCTCGGTGTTCTTCGGCGTGGGCGGCAACTTCGCCTCCGCCACCCCGGACACCGCGACCACCGAGGCGGCATTGCGGTCGATGCGACTCACCGTTCACGTGTCGACCAAGCTCAACCGCTCGCACGTGACACACGGGCGTACGGCGCTCATCCTGCCGACGCTTGGCCGCACCGAGCGGGACCGGCAGTCGTCGGGCGAGCAGATCGTGACGGTCGAGGACTCTATGTGTGTGGTCCATGCCTCGCGCGGCAGGCTCGCCCCAGCGGGTGAGCAGCTGCGCTCCGAGGTCGCCATCCTCAGCGGGCTCGGCCAGGCGCTCTTCGAGCCGGGACATCCGGTCGCGTGGGCGGACTTCGCCGCGAACTACGACACCATCCGCGAACACATCGCCGCCGTGGTTCCCGGCTGCACTGGGTACAACGAGAAGGTGAGGCAGCCAGACGGGTTCGTGCTGCCGCACCCGCCACGGGACAGCCGGGATTTCGATACCGCGAGTGGCAAGGCCAACTTCACGGTCAACCCGGTGCAGGCGCCGCAACTGCCCGCCGGGCGGCTGCTGTTGCAGACACTGCGCAGCCACGATCAGTACAACACCACCATCTACGGGCTATCCGACCGCTACCGCGGCGTCGAGAACGCTAGGCGCGTGGTGTTCGTGAACGAGCGCGATATCACCGACCTCGGCCTCAACGACGGCCAGATCGTCGACATCGTCAGCGAATGGACGGACGGTGAGCGCAGAGCAGAGCGGTTCCGCGTCATCGCCTATCCCACCGCGCAGGGTTGCGCCGCTGCCTACTTCCCTGAAGCGAACGCCTTGGTGCCACTGGGATCTACGGCGAAAGGCTCCAACACCCCGACGTCGAAGTCGATCGTGGTGCGCCTGGAGGCAGTGGCGGAGCACGCTACGGTAGAGGCATCGACGGGAAGCATGAATAAATGGGCCGGGTGACGGTACGGCGGCCGGTGCTTCGGCTCTCCCCCAGTGGAGAGCGCAGGCGACCCGATGCGCTTGCCGCCGAAGAGCCGCTCGAACTGCGGGTCGGTGGCCGCGCCCTCGCGGTCACCATGCGCACGCCGGGTGACGACGTGGAACTGGTACACGGATTCCTGCTGTCGGAAGGGGTTATCGCGTCCCGGTCCGATGTGGACACCGCTCGGTACTGCTCCGGAACGGATGACGAGGGCCGCAACACCTACAACGTGCTGGACGTGGCGCTCGCGCCCGGTGTGCCGCCTCCGGACACCGGGGTGGAGCGCAACTTCTACACCACGTCGTCCTGCGGCGTCTGCGGGAAGGCCGCGCTCGACGCTGTGAAGTTGAAGACCCGCTTCCCTCCTGCCTCGGATCGATCGCGAGTGTCCACCGAGGTGCTCGCCGTGCTGCCGGACGCGCTGCGAGAGCGGCAGAAGGTCTTCACGGCAACCGGTGGGCTGCACGGCGCGGGCCTGTTCACGACACAGGGGGAACTGCTTGTGGTCCGGGAGGATGTCGGTAGGCACAATGCCGTCGACAAGATCCTCGGCTGGGCACTGTTGAACGAGCGGATCCCCTTGCGCGACACGGTGCTGCTGGTCTCGGGGCGGGCATCCTTCGAACTCATCCAGAAGGCGGCCATGGCCGGTATCCCCACCCTCGCGGCGGTGTCCGCCCCGTCGTCGCTCGCGGTGGACCTGGCCGTCGAGCAGGGCATGACGCTGATCGGATTCCTGCGCGGCGACACCATGAACGTCTACGCTGGCGAGCAGCGGGTGCTGGTGACGCACGCCACTCTCGCAGGCTGAGCAGGATACGGGGGTCTTGAAGACACCCTAACCCCGGAGTTGGGGCGAGTTGGTTATGAGGCCTTTTCGCGGCGCTCGCGGCGGGAGGGCTGGCGTGCCACGATCGTCGGGTTGACGTTCTCTCGCACCGTCTGCTCGGTGATCACAACCTTGGCGACGTCATCGCGGCTGGGGATGTCGTACATCACTGGCTGGAGCACCTCCTCCATGATGGCGCGCAACCCACGGGCACCGGTACCGCGCAGGATCGCCTGATCGGCGATGGCCTCCAGCGCGGTCTTGGTGAACTCCAGCTCGACCGAATCCATCTCGAAGAGCCGACGGTACTGCTTGACCAGCGCATTGCGCGGTTCGGTGAGGATCTCGACCAGCGATTCCTTGTCAAGGTTGGTCACGCTGGCGACGACGGGCAGGCGCCCGATGAACTCCGGGATGAGCCCGAACTTGATGAGGTCCTCCGGCATGGTATCGGAGAAGAAGTCGGTGGCGTCGATCTCCGCCTTGGTACGCAGTTCCGCGCCGAAGCCGAGACCGCGCTTGCCGATGCGCTCTGAGATGATCTTGTCTAGGCCCGCAAACGCCCCTGCCACGATGAACAGCACGTTCGTGGTGTCGATCTGGATGAACTCCTGGTGCGGGTGCTTGCGCCCACCCTGCGGGGGCACGCTGGCCGAGGTGCCCTCAAGGATCTTCAGCAGCGCCTGCTGCACGCCCTCACCCGAGACGTCACGCGTGATCGATGGGTTCTCGCTCTTGCGGGCTATCTTGTCGACCTCGTCGATGTAGATGATTCCGGTCTCGGCGCGCTTGACATCGTAATCGGCGGCCTGGATCAGCTTGAGAAGGATGTTTTCGACGTCCTCGCCGACATATCCGGCCTCGGTGAGCGCGGTTGCGTCGGCGATGGCGAACGGCACGTTCAGCATCTTGGCGAGGGTCTGCGCGAGGTACGTCTTGCCACACCCGGTGGGCCCAAGCATCAGGATATTGGACTTCGCGAGCTCGATGGCCTCGTCGCGGCCCTCGACCTTCCGGTCGCCTGCCTGTACCCGCTTGTAGTGGTTGTAGACGGCGACCGCAAGGCTACGCTTCGCGTCCCCCTGACCGATCACATACTGGTCAAGGAACTCATGGATCTCGGCGGGTTTGGGCAGCTCATCGAGCTTGACGTCACCAGCCTCGGCGAGTTCCTCCTCGATGATCTCATTGCAGAGGTCGATGCATTCGTCGCAGATGTACACGCCGGGCCCGGCGATGAGCTTCTTCACCTGCTTCTGGCTCTTTCCGCAGAAAGAACACTTCAGCAGGTCCCCGCCGTCACCGATACGTGCCATGGCCGCTGACCTCTGTCCCCTCCGACGTGCCCCGACTCGCTCGGCGTACGCCTTGGATCTCGTGGTGCCCACCTGGAAGTAACCACAACCACCTCCGGTGCGCCTGCTGTACTCGACGGTACCCGTCGACCCGTCCGAACGGGAGCATCCGGGCGCCCGCGGCCGCTATCGATCTACTGTAGACATGCCGAGCGGGCACGATACCGCGCCCGCTCGGCGTGTCGAGCCCTCAGGGCTGAACAGAGAGCTTGCGGTAGGGAAGCACCTCGTCGATGATGCCGTACTCCTTCGCGGCATCCGCCGTAAGAACCTTGTCCCGTTCGATATCTTTACGGACCTCGTCGGCTTCCTTGCCGGTGTGCGTCGCCAGAGTCGTCTCCAGCAGGCGCCGCATCCGCTGGATCTCGGCCGACTGCAACTCCAGGTCGGAGACCTGGCCGTAGACACCCTCGGTGGCGGGCTGGTGGATCAGGATCCTGGCATTGGGAAGGGCCATCCGCTTGCCCTTCGAGCCAGCGGCGAGCAGCACCGCCGCGGCCGAGGCCGCCTGCCCGAGGCAGACCGTGGAGATGTCGGGGCGGACGTATTGCATCGTGTCGTAGATGGCCATCAGCGAGGTGAAGGAACCTCCTGGCGAGTTGATGTAGATCGTGATATCACGATCGGGATCTTCCGACTCCAGGTGCAGCAACTGCGCCATGACGTCGTTGGCGGAGGCGTCATCCACCTGGACGCCGAGGAAGATGATCCGCTCCTCGTACAACTTGTTGTACGGGTTGGATTCCTTGACGCCGTAGCTGGTCCGCTCAATGTAGGAAGGCAGCACGTAACGCGACTGCGGAAGGTGAAGCTGGCTCATGTGTCTCTCCGTGTTCGTCCTCGAAGTGCTCGCAGCCGAAGTCAGTTGTTCGCCGGCACCTGGCTAGTGCGGTCGATCACCTGATCGATGAAGCCGTAGTCCTTGGCCTCGGATGCGGTGAACCAGCGGTCCCTGTCGGCGTCCTCGGTGATCTTCTCAACAGTCTGACCGGTCTGTTCGGCCGTGATCTTGGCCAGTTCGGTCTTCCACTTCCCGAACACCTCGGCCTGGATGGCGATATCCGATGCGGTGCCGCCGACACCAGCCGACGGCTGGTGCATCAGGATGCGGGCATGTGGCAGCGCGTAACGCTTGCCCTGCGCGCCCGAGGAGAGCAGGAACTGGCCCATCGAGGCGGCCAGGCCCATCGCGACGGTCGCCACGTCTGGTTCGATCAGCTGCATCGTGTCGTAGATGGCGAAACCCGCCGTGACGGAGCCACCAGGCGAGTTGATGTAGAGGGTGATGTCCTTCTCGGGGTCTTCCGCCTGCAGCAACAGCAGCTGCGTCGTGATCTGGTTGGCGATCTCGTCGTTGACCTCTGACCCCAGCATCACGATCCGCTCGCGGAGCAGTCGCTCATACACCGAGTCGTTGAGGTTTAGCCCCGTGGTCGCCGTCCGCATGTCGGCCGTGTGGAGGTGCGTCACGTCTGCCTGCCTTGATCTTGTGAGTAGGTCTGTGTTCGTCTCTTCACCGACACTAACGAAGGTGGGCGGCGCCGACTTCCCGACACCGCCCACGTTCGCTCAGAGCGTGCTGGATCAGGTACCCGCGGGCGCCTGCTGCTCGGCTTCACTCGACTGCTCTGCCGCGTCCGCGTCATCCGCCTCCGACTGAGCGGGTGCTACTTCGGTGACCTCCTCGTCGGCCGACTCGCCGAACAGCTCCTTCATGTCGAGCGTGTTGCCCGCAGCGTCGGTGACCGTGGCGTCCTGCACCACCGAGGCCAGCGCCTTGCCGCGGCGAACGTCGGCGAAGATCGCGCCGAGCTGCCCGGACTGCTGCGCGCGCTGCACGTACTCCTCGGGGCTGACGCCGAAGCGCTGCGCCTGGTAGATGATCCGCTCGGTCAGCTCCTGCTCGCCCACCTGCACGTCACCGGCTTCCGCGATCTGATCCAGCACGAGCTGGGTCTTCACCGCCTTCTCTGCGTCCGCGCGTAGCTCGGCATCGAACTCCTCGCGGGTTTGGCCCTCACCCTCCAGGTGCTCGGCGAAGCGCTCCTCGTCGTGGTCGAACGGGTGCACCGCGTCGTGTGTACGGGCCTCGACCTCCTGCTCGACAACGGACTCGGGCAGTGGCACCTCGGTGACCTCAAGCAACGCCTCAAGCACCTTCTCCCGTGCCTGCACGCCCTGCTGCATCTTGTTGACCTTGGTAAGTCGCTCACTCAGGTCTGCCTTGAGCTCCTCCAGGGTGTCGAACTCGCTGGCGAGCTGGGCGAACTCGTCATCGGCGTCCGGCAATTCGCGCACCTTGACCGAGTTCACCGTCACCGTCACCTCGGCGTCGGAGCCCGCGTACTCGCCTGCCACGAGCTGCGTGGTAAACGTCGCGGTGGCGCCTTCGCCGAGACCGCCCAGCGCCTCGTCGATACCGTCGACGAGGTCGCCAGAGCCGACCTCGTAGGACAGCCCGGTCGTCGAGGCCTCCTCGACCTCCTCGCCGTCAACCGTGGCGGCCAGGTCGATCGACACGAAGTCGCCCTCCTGCGCGGGACGGTCAACGCCGGTGAGCGTGCCGAAGCGCGCCCGCAGTGCGTCGAGCTGCGAATCCACCTGCTCGTCGGTGAGCTCGACATCGTCAACGGTCACCGCGAGCTCGCCGAAGGCGGGAACGGTGATCTCAGGGCGGATATCCACCTCGGCGCTGAACGCCAGCTCCTCGCCGTCCTCGATCTTGGTGACCTCGATGTCGGGCCTACCGAGCGGTGTCACCTCCCCCGCGGTGATGGCCTCGGAGTATTTAGCGGGAATGGCTTCGTTGACGACCTCGTCCAGCACGACACCACGGCCCAGCCGGCTCTCCAGCACCCTGGCCGGGGCCTTCCCCGGGCGGAAACCCGGGATGCGGACCTGCTGGGAAAGCTTCCGGTACGCGCGGTCGAAGTTGGGTTTGAGCTCGTCGAACGGCACCTCGACGTTAATCTTCACCCGCGTCGGGCTCAGCTGCTCGACGGTGCTCTTCAACGTGATCTCCTCATACGAACAGCGGACATTGGGTCACCGACCCTGCTGGTCGACCTGCACAACAGGACGCCACAGGGCGTATCACGCTGAGTCTAGAGGTTGTCTCCGCAGCTACCGTGGCGGGTCGCGTGGCGTCCGGCGGGAGAATGGACCCGCCGGGGCCGTCCCCTGCGGAGGTGACCACCGCCCGCTAGGAGTAAAACCAGCAGGAGATCGTGATTTTCCGGTGATAGGAGGGCGAGCCGGTGACCCAGCAGATGCCGCGCAGAGTGCTGATCGTTTCGGCCGATATGGGTGAAGGGCACAACGCCACGGGGCGCGCGCTGCAAGAAAGCGCCCGCGAGCTGTGGGGCGGCTGCGAAGTGTCCTGG
>JBOHEL010000275.1:0-6821 GCA_050700995.1 Sciscionella sp.
GTCGGGTACCAGGTGCGTTTCAACGATGCCACCGGCGAGGACACGCTGGTCAAGCTGATGACCGACGGCATACTGCTCGCGGAGATCGGCACCGACCGGTTGCTGCGGCGTTACGACACGTTGATCATCGACGAGGCCCACGAGCGCAGCCTCAACATCGATTTCATCCTTGGCTACCTCAGCGAGATCCTGCCGAGGCGCCCGGACCTGAAGGTGATCATCACCTCGGCGACCATCGACCCGCAGCGGTTCGCCAGGCACTTCGGGGGAGGTAAGGGGCAACAGGGCGGCAACGGTCGCCCCGCACCGGTCATCGAGGTGTCGGGGCGTACCTATCCGGTGGAGGTGCGCTACCGGCCGTTGGCCGAGGAGTCCGACGAGGACGAGGTCGCCTACCGCGACCAGACGCAAGGGATCTGTGACGCGGTTGACGAGCTGTGCGCGCAGGGGCCGGGCGATATCTTGGTGTTCCTCTCCGGGGAGCGAGAGATCCGGGACACCGCCGATGTGCTGAGCAGGCAGCGACGGCCCAATACCGAGGTGCTGCCGCTGTACGCGCGGCTGTCGGTGGCAGAGCAGCATCGGGTGTTCGCGCGGCACAATGGCCGCCGCATCGTGCTCGCAACCAACGTCGCGGAGACCTCACTGACGGTGCCCGGTATCAAGTACGTCATCGATCCCGGGACAGCGCGCATTTCCCGCTACAGCAACCGCACCAAGGTGCAGCGGCTGCCGATCGAACCGGTGTCGCAGGCGTCGGCGAACCAGCGCAAGGGGCGCTGCGGGCGGGTCTCGGACGGGATCTGCGTCCGGCTGTACTCCGAGCAGGACTTCCTGGCGCGCCCTGAGTTCACCGACCCGGAGATCCTGCGTACCACGCTCGCATCGGTGATCCTGCAGATGACCGCGCTTGGCCTTGGCGATATCGCGGCGTTCGGGTTCGTTGACCCGCCGGATGCGCGCAATATCCGCGACGGCGTGCAGTTGCTGACCGAACTCGGCGCGATCGATCCCTCGGCGAGTGATCCGCGCAAGCGGTTGACCCCAGTTGGCCGCAAGCTCGCAGCGCTGCCTGTCGATCCTCGGCTCGGCAGGATGGTGCTGGAGGCCGAGTGCAACGGCTGCCTTGTCGAGGTAATGGTGATCGCGGCGGCGCTCTCGATTCAGGACCCGAGGGAACGGCCTGCCGACAAGCAGCAGGCCGCGGCGGAGAAGCATGCTCGATTTTCCGACGGGAAGTCAGATTTCCTTTCGTACTTGAATCTCTGGCGGTACCTGCGCGAGCAGCAGCGGGACCTGAGCTGCAACCGCTTCCGTAGAATGTGCCGGGCGGAGTTTCTTAATTACTTGCGCATCAGGGAATGGCAGGACATCTACTCGCAGCTGCGCCGGACGGTGAAATCGCTCGGCGTCGCGGTGCCAGGTGAGGGCGACTACGGTGCACCCGACTTCCATCGCGTGCATGTTTCTTTGCTGGCCGGGATGCTCTCGCATATCGGGCTCAAGGAGGGTGAGAAGAACGAGTACCAGGGCGGGAGGGGAGCGATGTTCGCGATCTTCCCCGGTTCCGCGCTGTTCAAGAAGCCGCCGCGGTGGGTGATGGCGGCCGAACTGGTGGAAACCTCCAGGCTGTGGGGCAGGGTGGTCGCCGGGATCGAGCCGGAATGGGCGGAATCTCTTGCCGGCGATCTCGTGAAACGCAATTACTCCGAACCGCACTGGTCGAAGAAGCAAGGTGCGGTGATGGCGTATGAGAAGGTGACGCTCTACGGCGTGCCGATCGTCGCTTCCCGCAGGGTGAACTATTCGCGCGTGGAACCGGAACTGTGCCGGGCGATGTTCATCCGGCACGCGCTGGTCGAGGGGGAGTGGCAGACCAGGCACGCGTTCTTCCACGCCAACCGTGCGTTGCTCGCCGAGGTGGAGGATCTTGAGCATCGGGCGCGCCGCAAGGACATCCTTGTGGATGACCAGACATTGTTCGAGTTCTACGACGAGCGGGTCGGATCCGAAGTGGTCTCGGCGCGACATTTCGACAGCTGGTGGAAGCAGGCCCGCAGGAAGCATCCCGAACTGCTGGATTTCTCGACCACGATGCTGATCAACCCGGGCACGGGCGTCAGTGAGCAGGACTATCCGGAGAGCGTGCGGCACGCTGACCACGAATTCGGACTGTCCTACCAGTTCGAACCGGGTGCTGAGGCCGACGGTGTCACGGTGCGGGTGCCGCTCGCGGTGCTCAACCAGGTAGACCCTGACAGTTTCGACTGGCCGGTACCAGGGTTGCGGGAGGAGCTGGTCACGGCGCTGATCAAGACGCTGCCGAAGCCGTTGCGGCGCAACTTCGTGCCGGTACCTGATCACACGAGGGCGGTGCTCGCTCGGGTGCAGTCCGGTGAGGAACCGTTGCTTCCCGCCTTGGAGCGGGAGTTGGGCGCGATGCGGGGGGTGAGCATCAGCCGCGCCGATTGGGAGTTGGATCGGCTACCCGCACACCTGCGCACCAGCTTCGAGGTGGTCGATCCCAAGGGGCACACCGTTGCCTTGGGCAAGGACCTCGCCGCACTGCAGCGGCAGCTCACACCGCGGGTGCGGCAGACGATCGCCGCCGAGGCGACCGGGTTGGAACGCAGCGGTGTGCGGGCGTGGGACATCGGGGAACTGCCGAAGATGTTTACCCAGCGTCGTGGCGATCAGACCGTGAAGGGATACCCGGCGCTGGTCGATGAGACCGACAGCGTGGCGGTGCGCGTGTTCGGCACGGTCGCCGAGCAGCAGCGGGCGATGTGGAGCGGTACCAGGCGGTTGGTGCTGCTCGACGTACCGTCTCCGGTGCGAACGGCACAGAAGGGGATGACCAACGGTGATCGGCTGGTGCTGGCCGCCAACCCGCACGGCGGTATCCCAGCGTTGCTGGAGGATTGTGTCATCGCGGCCGCCGACCAGTTGATCGCAGAGGCAGGCGGTCCCGCATGGGACGGGCCGGGTTTCGCCGGGCTGGTGGCGCGGGTTCGGGCGGGTTTGGGTGCGCGGTTGCAGGACATGTTGCCTGCCGTGCATCGGGTGCTGGCCGCCGCTGGCGAAGTGGAGCGTGGGCTGGCCGAGCTGTCAGGGAAACCACGGATCGCGCCCGCCGTGGGTGATCTACGGCGGCAGTTGTCGGGGCTGCTCTACCCCGGTTTCGTGGCAGCTACGGGTGCGGCGAGGTTGCCGCATCTCGCGCGATACCTGCAGGGGATGCTGCGGCGGATGGAGAAACTGCCCACCGAGCCGGTGCGCGATGCCGAGTGGATGGCGGCGGTGGCGCGGATGGCCGGTGTGTACCGGGAAGCTCTCGACGCACTCCCGGCAGGCTCGCAGGTACCCGCCGCATTGCGCGAGGTGCGGTGGATGATCGAGGAACTGCGCGTCAGCTTCTACGCCCAGCAGCTAGGCACAGCCTATCCAGTGTCGGAAAAGCGCATCCTGCGCGCCCTTGCCCGGTAACGAGGGCTGAAAGTGGCTCTTGTTCCAAAGAGGGGAATGAACGCCACTTTCAGCAGCATCTTCTACACAAGAGCCACTTTCAGCCCTCAGGGGGCGTAACGGCCATCGCGCTCGTCACGTTCCTCGGGAGTTCGCCTCCGATCACGGTGCTGTGATGCTCCCAGCATCCGGTGTGGCGTTCTCCGTAGGCCCGCCGAGGATGCTGCTCGTCAGTGCGTGCTGGGCGTCGAGCATCTCGTCGAGCGCGTGGCGCAATGCCTGCTGGTCGAGCCGAACGCGGTCATCGTCGGGCGTGTGGTCGAGCTGATCGACGACGGCGCGGCGAACGAGTTCGCGCATGAACGAGGCGGTTACGCCGTCGGTGGCGTCTACCAGCGCACTGGCATCGGGCAGGTCCAGCTCCGTGGTTGCGGCGTAGAGGGGTCGCCGTAGTACTCAGGAAATTTCGGGCGGATATGGGCCAAGTAGGATTCTGAGCTGAGGATCTTCGGGTGCTGGCTTGAGGCGTGAGTGGCGGCGCAGGTGTTCGCGGACGAGGAACTGGAACATCTGCGGGGCTTCCCGGAGATCGGCCGGGACGAGTTGTTCCGGTTCTTCACACTGACCCAGGCGGACCTCGCGTTCATCGCCCCTGGCCGAGGCCGCGGCCCGGCCGATCGCCTGGGCCTCGCGATCGCGTTGTGCACGCTGCCGTGGCTGGGGTTCGTGCCGGACAAGGCGGCCACGGCGCCGCCGGTGGCGGTGGCCCGGCTCGCCGAGCAGTTGAACGTGGACGCGAACGAGCTGCGGACCTACGGCAAGCGCGCGAAGACGCGCACCGACCACCTGCGCCTGGTCGCGCAGTACCTGGGGTGGCGGCCGCCATCCACGATCGAGATGAAGGAACTCGACGATTTCCTGCTCGCGCGGGCGATGGAGCACGACTCGCCCACCCTGTTGTTCCGGCTGGCGTGCGAGTACCTGATCTCCGCGCGGGTGATCCGGCCCGGACCGGTGATCGTGGTGAAGCGGGTCGCGCACGCCCGCGAAGAAGCGCAGCAGGAGACCTTCGCCCGGCTGGCCCACGAGTTCACCGACGCCCGGTGCGCGGCGCTGGACGGGCTGCTGGTCACCGACCCCGAGGTCAAGACGACGCGGTTGCGATGGCTGGCCACCGGGCCGGTCGAGGCGTCACCGGCCGCCGTCAAGGAGGAGGTCGCGAAGCTGGAGTTCCTGCGCGGCCTGGGCGCGGACACGCTCGACCTCTCGGTGTTGCCGGCCGAGCGGCGCCGCTTCCTGGCCACGGTCGGGCGCCGGCTGACCGCGCAGGCGCTGGAACGGCGTGACCCGCAGCGCCGCTACCCGATCCTGCTCACGCTTCTGGCCCAGTCGGCGACCGATGTGCTCGACGAGGTCGTGGGCCTGTTCGACCAGGCCATCTCCGCGCGGGAAGGCAAGGCCGAGCGCAAGATGCGCGACGAGCTGGCCGAGCGCGGCAAGTCCGGCGAGGACCGCCAGGCCCTGCTCGACGACCTCCTGGACATCATCTTCGACCTGGGGATCGACGACGAACGGATCGGCGGGCTGATCCGGGGCGAGCGGATCGGGTGGCCGCGCCTGCGCTCGGCCAGGGAACAGGCCGCGCCCCGGCTCCCTCGGGACCACGGGCACCTCGCCGCTCTTGACGGTTCCTACGGTTATCTGCGGCAGTTTACCCCGCAGGTCCTGGCCGCCGTGCGGTTCGCCGGCGGGACCGCCGCGACCGAACTCCTTGCGGCGGTGGACATCCTGCGCGACCTAAACGTGACGGGTGCCCGCCGTGTCCCCGACAAGGCACCGGAGGGCTTCGTGCCGACGAGGTGGAGCGGCTACCTGGAGACGGCGCGCAAGTCGGGGAACACCAGCGCCTACCGGCACTACTGGGAACTGTGCACACTGCTCGGCCTGCGCGACGGCTTGCGCACCGGCGACGTGTACGTGCCCGGCTCACGCCGCTTTTCCGACCCGGCCGCCTACCTACTGACGCCGGAGAAGTGGTCGGCGCACCGGGCGGAGTTCTGCCAACTGGTCGGCAAACCGGCCGATCCCGCACGCGCGCTGGCCGCCGCCGAGGACGAGTTGGGCGAGGCCCTGGGCGAGCTGGAGCAGGTGCTGGCCGCTGGCGACGGCTCGGTGCGGCTGGACGAGGACGGGGACCTGGTGATCTCCCCGCTGTCCGCCGAAGACGTGCCGGCCGAGGCGGTGGCGCTCAAGGCTGAGCTCACCGAAATGCTGCCCTTCGCGCCGATCGTGTCGTTGCTGATCGAGCTGGATAAGCGCACCGGGTTCCTGGACTGCTTCACCCACGCCGGCGGGAAACAATCCCGCAGCCCGGAGTTGAAGCGCAACCTGATCGCGGTGCTGATCAGCCACTCGACCAACCTCGGGCTCACCCGCATGGCCGACGCCACCGGGATCTCCTACGACATCCTGTCCTGGACCGCCGAGTGGTACGTCCGGGAGGAAACGCTGCGCGCCGCGAACCTGGCGATCATCAGCTACCACCAGCGCCTGCCGCTCACGCCGGTGTTCGGCACCGGCACGCTGTCCTCCTCGGACGGGCAGCGATTCCCGGTGCGCGGCAAGACATTGACCGGCAGGGACATGGTCATCCACGGCGGGCAGGTGCTCTCGACCTACACCCACGTGACCGACCAGCACACCACCTACGGCACGAAGGTCATCGTCGCGACCAAGCGCGAGGCCCACTACGTCCTCGATGAGATTTTGGGGAACGCGACCGACGTGCCCGTCACCGAACATGCCACGGATACGCACGGGGTGACGCTGGTCAACTTCGGGCTGTTCGACCTGCTGGGGTTGCAGCTGTCCCCGCGCATCCGGGACCTGGGCAAGATCACCCTGTATCGGGCCGGGTCACGCGCGCAGGTCGAGGCCGACTTCCCGCGCACCGGGCCGCTGCTGACCCGCAAGCTCAACACCGACCTCATCGCCGAACACTACGACGATCTGCTCCGCCTGGCCGGGTCGTTGAAGTTCGGGCACGCGACCGCGTCCCTACTGGTCGGCAAGCTGTCGGCATCGGGCCGGCAGAACGCGCTGGCCGCAGCATTGAAGGAGTACGGGGCGCTCCGGAGAACGATCTACGCCGCGCGCTACTTATCGGACCCGGCCTATCGTCGGAAGATCTCCCGGCAACTCAACAAGGGTGAGTCCCTGCACGCCCTCAAGCGAGACCTGCTCTATGCGCACGAGGGAACCGTGCGAGCCCGCCACATCGAGGCGCAGACCGAGCAGGCGTGGTGCCTGACGCTGGTGACCAACGCGGTGGTGGCCTGGTCGACGGAGTACTACGG
>JBOHEL010000276.1:0-6804 GCA_050700995.1 Sciscionella sp.
CTTGTGCTGCCATCGATGCGCAGCGAGCTGCACTGGTCCTTCGCCACCTCTGGCGCGGTCAACACAGCGAACATGATCGGCTATCTCGCGGGCGCCGTCGCCGCCGCGAGCATCGCCTCGCGCTGGGGTGAACGACGAGCCTTCCTCGCCGGGATCGCGGTGGCCGCAGTGGCGCTGGCCGCGTCGGCGCTCAGCGCGGACACCGTGGTGTTCGGGCTGTTCCGCTTCGTGGTTGGCGCCGCGGGGGCGGTCAGCTTCGTCGCCGGGGGTGCGCTGGCAGCGCGCGCGGGTACCGGCGGCAGCGAACACCGCAGCGCCCTCATGCTTGGCCTCTACGCCGGGGGCGCCGGGGTAGGGATGGTGGTCTCCGGGATCGTCATCGAACCGTTGCTCGCCGCCCTGCCAGGTACCGAGGGATGGCGCGCCGCGTGGCTGGTGCTCGGCGTCCTCGCGCTGCTCACCATACTTCCCGCCGCCGTGGCATCCCGCGCGGTCGCTGTAACCCGACGGTCGGAGGCGACCGGGCACCGAGGCTTCTCGACACGGTCGCTGTGGCCGATCCTGATCGCCTACGGCGTTTTCGGCGCGGGCTACATCGCCTATCTCACCTTCATCGTCGCGCTGTTGCGTTCGGCACGTGCGGGAACCGTCGAGATCACCGTGTTCTGGAGTGTCGTCGGTATCACCGCGACCGGCTGCGGCCTGGTGTGGAGTGGCGTGCTCGCGCGACTGTCCGGCGGTAGGGGCGTCGCGCTGGTGCTCGCCGTGTTGAGCGTCGCGGCCTTCCTGCCCACGCTGTCCACCGCGACCGCATCGGTGTTCGCCTCCGCGGTGCTGTTCGGCGTGTCGTTCCTCGCGGTGGTGACCGCCGTGATCGGGCTTGCCCGCCGGTCCCTGCCATCACACCAGTGGTCGGCAGGCATCGGAGGGCTGACAGCCGCGTTCGCGGTCGGGCAGTGCGTCGGACCAGTCCTTTCCGGGGTGCTGTCCGACACCGCGGGCGGCGTACGGCTTGGGGTCGGTGTCGGCGCCGCCTTGCTCGGCGTGGCCGCGCTCATCGCCCTCACTCAACGCGAGGTGCCCGTTCGCTGAGCATCGCGCACCCCGCGCGGGACTCAGCCCTTGCGGTAGACCCGGTAGGCGATGTTCTCCTGCTGCGGCAGCGGCTCATCGATAGCCATCGGCAGCGCGGTCAGTACCCTGCCACCGATGTCGTAGAGCAGTGACAGATCCTGCCCACGCTCCCAGCGATCGGTCCTGCCGACCACGTCGGCGACAACCTGCCGAGGGCTGCGCAGTAGCGCCCCCGACACCTCAACGTGCTCCGGCGCGCCAAGTCCCAGCCGTGCCAGCTCCGCGTCCACGTCGCTCGGCCCGCCCAGGTCGGCATGCACGGGCGCCGGAAAGACACCGCAGCGCAGCGCCTCGGCCCGCACCGCGCGCTCCACCTCTCGCAGCGGTCCTTCGGCGAACCAGCCGCCAAGGCTCAGGCAGAGGGCACCGCCTTGCCGCAGCACCCGCACCATCTCAGCGAGCGCCAGCCGCCAGTCCGCGACATGTGCCAGCATCCTTGCCATGTGCACGCCGGAACAGCTGCCAGCCGCGGCGGGCAGCGCACAAGCATCCGCGAGCGCGAACGGCAGCGCCACATCCGAGGCCTGCCAGTTCACGATGTCCACCGCCACCACCGGCACGCCGTGCGCGATCAGCGCGGCGGCGACATACCCGGACCCGGTGCCGACATCCAGCACCGTGCCCGAAGTGCCCAGCCGCCGCGCCAGGTCGCTGAACAGCTCCGCCGCCGCGCGAGGGTCGAGCTCGCCGGACCAGTCGTCGAGCCGGTAAGGAACGTCGTCGGCAGCGGGACTCACGCGCCGACGGCCACCTTCAGTGCGTCGGCGCGGTCGGTGCGCTCCCAGGGCAGGTCGAGATCGGGGCGCCCGAAATGCCCGTAGGCCGCGGTCTGTGCGTAGATCGGGTGCAACAGGTCCAAATCCCGGATAATCGCCGCTGGACGCAGGTCGAACACCTCCGAGACCGCCTGCCGGATCTTGGCGGGGTCGACTGTCTCGGTGCCGAAGGTCTCCACGAAAAGCCCGACCGGAGCAGCCTTGCCGATCGCGTACGCGACCTGTACCTCCATCCGGCTCGCCAGCCCCGCCGCCACCGCGTTCTTCGCCACCCATCGCATCGCGTAGGCCGCGGACCGATCCACCTTCGAAGGATCCTTGCCGGAGAACGCGCCGCCGCCGTGGCGTGCCATCCCGCCGTAGGTGTCAACGATGATCTTGCGTCCGGTCAGGCCCGCGTCGCCCATCGGCCCGCCGATCACGAACCGGCCCGTCGGGTTCACCAGCAGCCGAGGGGTGTCGGTGTCAAGGTCGAGCTTCGCCAGCTCGGGCAGTACCACGTGCTCACGCACATCGACGCCGAGCATCGCGTCAAGGTCGATCCCCTCGGCATGCTGCGTGGAGACCACCACGGTGTCCACCCGTACCGGCCGATCACCCTCATACGCGACGGTCACCTGCGTCTTGCCGTCCGGCCGCAGGTAGGGCAGCACCCCATCCTTGCGAACCTGGGTCAGCCTGCGCGCCAGCCGGTGCGCCAGCGCGATGGGCAGCGGCATCAGCTCGGGAGTATCGGTGCTGGCATAGCCGAACATCAGCCCCTGGTCACCGGCACCCTGCGCGGCGATCTCGTCGATCGCGCCCTCCACCCGCTTTTCGTGCGCGGTGTTCACACCCTGCGCGATGTCGGGCGACTGCGAGCCCAGTGCGATATTCACCCCGCAGGAGTTCCCGTCGAACCCCTTCGCCGAGGAGTCGTACCCGATCTGCAGGATCTTCTCCCGCACGATCGACGGGATATCCGCGTATGCCTCGGTCGTGACCTCACCGGCCACGTGAACCTGACCTGTGGTGATCAACGTCTCCACCGCGACCCGGCTGCGAGGATCCTCGCCTATCAGCGCGTCGAGCACAGAGTCGCTGATCGCGTCGCAGATCTTGTCGGGATGCCCCTCTGTGACCGACTCCGATGTGAAAAGCTTGCTGGCCTGCGCTCCGCTCACAACACTCCTCTGATCGCTCGTGCCGCCCGCTCACGGCATGGTGAACGCCACGACCGTGGTTTGACACCGACAGCCTAACGACATGGTGCCCGCGTGGGGCTACCGTCCGTCGAACGTCGCGATCGCATCCCACAATGCGGCCGCGAGTTGCGACTTCGAGCCCAACGGGATCCGGCGTTCGGTGCCGTCCGAGCCGAGCAACCAGCCCGCGTTGTCCTCGACCTCGAATGCCCTGCCCTCGCCGACGGCGTTGACGACCAGCAGGTCGCACCCCTTGCGCTTGAGCTTCGCCCTGGCGTGGTGCAGCACATCGCCGTGCGCATCGCCGGTCTCGGCAGCGAAACCCACGATGACCTGGCCGGGGCCGCGATCGGCGACCAGCCCCGCGAGCACGTCGGGATTGGTGGTCAAGCGCAGCGGTTCGGGCTCGACCCCACTCTTCTTGATCTTGTGATCGACGGTCTCCAGCGGGCGGAAGTCGGCGACCGCCGCGGCCATCACCACGACATCGGCATCGGTCGACGCGGTGCGCACGGCGTCCGCCAGTTGCCTGGCACTTCCGGCGTGCACGATCGCCACCCCCGCGGGGTCGGGTAGTGCCACGGTGTGAGCGGCCACCATGGTGACCTCGGCGCCGCGCTGTGCGGCCACCCTGGCCAGCGCGTAGCCCTGCTTGCCCGACGAGCGATTACCGAGGTACCGCACCGGGTCCAGCAGCTCGCGGGTGCCACCCGCGGAGATCACCACCCGCTTGCCGACCAGGTCACGGGGCAGTGCGTCGCCCCTCGCCAGCAGCAAGCGGGCCAGATCGACGATCTCCTCGGGATCGGCCAACCGCCCCTTACCGCTGTCCGCACCGGTCAGCCTGCCACTGGCAGGCTCCGTCACCACGGTGCCGCGCGCACGCAGCAAGGCCACGTTGTCCCTGGTCGCGGCGTGTTCCCACATCTCGGTGTGCATTGAGGGGAACAGCGCGACCGGACACCTGGCGGTCAGCAATGTGGTCGTCAGCAGGTCGTCGGCGAGACCGTGTGCCGCCTTGGCAAGCAGATCCGCGGTCGCCGGTACCACCAGCACCAGGTCTGCGGTCTGACCAAGCCGTACATGCGGCACCTCCGGCACATCGGCGAACACACCGGTCTGCACCGGATTACCCGAGAGCGCCTCAAAGGTGGCCGCACCCACGAAGTTCAACGCGGCCGCCGTGGGCACCACGCGCACGTCGTGCCCGGATTCGGCCAGCCGCCGCAGCACCTCACAGGCCTTATAGGCAGCGATCCCGCCGCCGACGCCGAGCACCACGCGCGGACGTTCAGGAGCGGCTGCCATGCACAGACCCTAACCAGCCAGCGGCCGATCCGCCCTGTTCGCTACCTCACCCCGAACGGAGGCCGACCGAGGCGTTACTGGCCTTCGGTGTGCTCAAGCAGGCCGGAGTGGATCTCACGCATCGCGATCGACAGCGGCTTCTCCCGAGGACCCGGCTCCACCAGTGGGCCGACGTACTCCAGCAGGCCCTCGCCGAGCTGGGAGTAGTAGTCATTGATCTGCCGAGCGCGCTTGGCGGCATAGATCACCAGCGCGTACTTCGAGCTGACCTGGTCTAGCAGGTCGTCGATCGGCGGGTAGGTGATGCCCTCCGGCGTCTCGACCGGTGCGGCCAGCTCTGTAGGGATGCTCACTCGCAACGCTCCTGGATCTCCACAGCATGGTCAGCTGCGTGGTTGGGTTGTGAAGGATGGGCGGCAGTCAACAAGTCTAGCAAGCGCTCTGCGGTGCGCTGCAGGTCGTCGTTGACGATGGCCGCGTCGAACTCGGCACGGGCGGCGAGCTCTTCCCTCGCGGTGGCCAGCCGCCGCTCTATCACGTCGGCCGGTTCGGTGCCCCTGCCGCGCAGCCGTATCACCAGTTCGTCCCAGCTCGGCGGCTCGATGAACACCCCTAGCGCTTCCGGCATCGCCTCCCGTACCGCCCGTGCCCCCTGCAGGTCGAGCTCAAGCAAGGCAGGCTGCCCCGAGGCGAGCCGCCGTTCCACCGGCTCGCGCGGGGTGCCGGAGCGGTGCGTGCCACCGTGAATCTCCGCCCATTCCAGCAGCTCACCCGCGCCAACCATGCGGTTGAACTCGGCTGGCGACACGAACCGGTAGTCCCGGCCGTCGACCTCGCCGGGCCTGCGGGCCCTGGTGGTGACCGAAACGCTGAACCACAGCTGCGGGTACAACTCCCGCAGCTGAGCAACCACACTGCTCTTACCGACGCCGGAGGGGCCGGCCAGTACTACCAGCCGGCCCCTCCGGGACTTACACAGCGCTTGACTCACTCGCTCGGGAACTCCGCCAACAGCGCCTTACGCTGCCGGTCTCCCAAACCGCGGAGCCTGCGGCTGGAAGCGATCTCCAGCCTTTCCATGATCTGCTGCGCGCGTACCTTGCCGACGCCCGGCATGGCCTCCAGCAGGGCAGCTACCTTCATCTTGCCCAAGACTTCGTCACTGCCCGCAGCGGCGAGTACGTCCTTGAGTGTGGTGCCGCCGCGCTTGAGGCGCTCCTTGAGCTCGGCGCGAGCGCGACGGGCGGCAGCCGCCTTCTCCAGCGCTGCGGCCCGCTGCTCCTCGGTCAGCTGGGGAAGGGCCACGATTTCCTCCGTGGGGTGGTGTTTGCTCGATCGGTGCAGCGACCGTACCGACCGCGTGCGACCGGGGACAACGCGGGTCGGCATTCTCCCCCGGCAGGACCCGCGGCGGCCACCCGACAGATACGCTCGAAAGCGCCGCCATGCGACCGCACGACACTAGATGAAGATCACTTTTATTGGCCAAGGGTTCCTGATCACATGTCAGGTGAGTCGGTGGTTGGCGCGGGTTCCGCACCGATCCGCTTGAGGTGCACGAGCCTGCGCAGCCGGATTACCGGGCGTATCAGCAGCTGCGCGCTGCCGAGCAGGAACAAGCAGGTGCCCGTGAAGGTCAGCGCCTCGAAGAAGAAGAAAATGCTGCCGATCGCGAACCAGACCGCGATCAGGACATCGTTGACTATGCTGGCTACCTCGTAGCGCTGCCGGATCACCAGCTCCTCGTGACCGATGTGCACGATCAGCGGCGCACCGGATTGCGTCTCACTCATGCCTACACTCTCCCAGTACAGCCGCAGTGTGGCGTGCGCTCCCCCGCGCGCGCTGCGTGCGCAGCTGAGGTGGCACGTCACGCGTGCTCACCAGGAGATCGCGGCGCCGTTGGTGGCGACAGGCCTGTCACTCACACTCGCCGGGAGTCAGGACGCTGCGAGCGATTCCGCCACGGCGACGCACAGTTCGGAGAAGCTGATCAGCGGCAGCAGTGGCGGACAGATCCAGTGCAGCGGTGAGTCGCTTCCGTTGCTGGGCGGCAGGAAGAGCAGCGCGCCGTGGCGCAGGTGCCGGAACCGCGACTGCTGTAACCACGGCGGCAGCCGAGCGTCACCGGCTGGTCGGCAGCAGAAGTGCCACCGCTGCGGTGGGCCGGGCCAGCGCAGCACGCCAGCCGGATGCGCCAGCACACGCAGCATGAATTCGCCCACCTCACGCGGTACCGCGATCGCTTCGCAGTTGTGGCCCGTGCGCACCCACACAGCATGCGTCGAGTACCCCGCTCGCCAGTCCAGCGTCCGCCGGTACCGGGATGCGGCGTCGGCCATGGATTCACGGCTCATCGCGCAGCACCGCCTCCCGCAATGCGGCCCGCAGCCGCCCGACAT
>JBOHEL010000277.1:0-6795 GCA_050700995.1 Sciscionella sp.
CCCCGAGGCTGAATGCCTCGGGGCCACCGGCGCCACTGGCTCGGAACTCAGCCGGAGAAAGCCGGAGCGGAGGTCTTCTTCCTTCCTGCCTTCCTCTTGGCGGGTGCCGCAGCCTTGGGGGCGTGCGCCTCCTCGAACGAATCGATGATGTGCTGCGGGATCCGACCGCGGTCGGACATCTGGTGGCCCTGCTGGCGGGCCCATTCCCTGATCGCCTTGGTCTGCTCGCGGTTCGCGGGCGGGGTGGACTTGGATGCCTTGGGAGCGTTGGCGGGAGCGATCTTGGCGGCGGCACCACGCTTGATTCGGCCGCCTACCCTGCGCCCCGCGCCGACGAACTCCGACACACCATCACGAAGTCGTCGCGCGTTCCGAGGACCGAGGTCGATTTCGTAGGTCGCACCGTCCAGCGCGAAAGTGACGGTTTCGATGTCGCCACTGCTGCTGCCGTCCAGATCATCGACGAGCTGGACCAGAACTTTCTGTGCCACTTCCTGTCTCTTTCTGTCTGTCAGGTCCCGTTAGTGCCAGGAACTGTCGTGTCAGGACCTGCCGTACCGGGCACTGCGTTGGCGCTTAATGCACAGCTACTGGTTAATGCTAGGTCGGCAGGTGTCGAGTTAGACCGACTGGAGTAAGCATACGTCACATCCCGCCAGTATACGAATACCCCCGGCCGTCGCGAGCGAATCCGAAGCGGAGGCGACGCGGGTTAAAGGAGCCGGGGGACCGCGGCAGGCAGGAAATGACGCGGCTCGCGCTGGTTGTTGGTTAACCGAGCAGCAACCGCACCGCGAGATCCACCCGGTCGGCGACATCTGTAGCCGAAGCCCGGCGCGTGACCCAGGCGACCAGATTTGCCATCCATACGTCGGCGACCACCCGGAAGATCGCGCTGTCTTCAATGGAGGGCTCGTCCTTGCCCATCGCCTTGGCGAACATGCGTTCCATCATGTGCCCCACCTGGTCAACCTCCGCGGCCGCGGTGGTGTCGGCGAACATGAATGCGCGAACCATGGCTTCGGTCAGGTGCGGATCACGCTGCAGGCTCCTTGTCATCCTGCCAAGGACGACGAGCAGTCGTTCCACATCGGTATCTCCGGGAACGGTCGCGCGATCCATCTTCTCCTCGGCTCGCTCGAACTCCCTGACGAGACCAGATACCAGCAGGTGGATCTTGGAGGGAAAGTAGCGATACAGCGTGCCGAGTGCCACGTCGGCTCGTTCCGCTACCGCCCGCATCTGTACCGCGTCGTAGCCGCCCTTGGAAGCCAGCGCGATCGTGGCGTCGATGATTCGCTTCCTGCGCTCGCGTTGTGCGGCGGAACCGAGCCCGTTGTCTGCGAGCGCACTCATTGTGGTGTTGCTCGAGGTGCGCGCTTTTGGCGTGGGCATTGCTTCTCCCTCTCGCGGATCATATCCAGTGCCTGCATGAAGGTTAACCGACGCACGGCGCGGTGGCGAAACCTGTTGCAGTTCGCACTCACATGTCGGGCTGCGGGTGACCGCGACCGACACCTCACTGCCAGTGCTTCGGTACGTATCGGCGGTACTGCCGTGACGCGGTGGCAGCGGCTCGGGAGCTTTCATAGATTGAAACACGTTCTATACTCTGTGTCCGAACCGAGGAGGAAGCGTGCCGATCGCGATAACCGAGGAGCAGCGCGCTGTGCAGGATTCCATTGGTGCGTGGGCGGTAGGAGCCGGTACCCACGCGGCCATTCGGGCGCGCGAGGACCAGCGTGATCACCCGCCGGACCGCGAGTATTGGAACGAACGGGCCGGTTTCGGGCTGTTCGGTATGGCCTTGCCCGCGGCCATGGGCGGAGCGGGTGGCACAACCGTTGATTTGGCCACCACGCTGGAACAGGCAGCGGCGGAACTCGTGCCTGGGCCGTTGCTACCGACGGCCTTGGCCGGTCTGGTGCTGCGCGAGATCGCAGAGGTACCAGCGGCCAAGCAGACAGTGCTCGAGATCGCCGAAGGGACCGTTGCGCTCGCGTGCACGCTGGACGGCGGGACGCTGCGCGCGGAAGCGGCGGAGGGTGGCGGCCTGATCGTCTCCGGCGCCGTCGGCCGGTCCTCGGGTTTGGCGAGACCGAACAGGTAATGCTGGCCGCGACGCTCTCGCACGGAGGGGCCGCGGGCGAGCAGGCCTGGTTCCTCCTCGACCCGAGCGAGCATGGGGTGAGGCTGCTGGACCTCGATGCCTCGCGAGGGCTGGCGGATCGCACTGGATCGGGTCGTCGTGCGTTCGGAGCGGATGCTGTCGGGGTTGCGGCTGCGGCGGGTGCGCGAACTGGCCGCGACCCTGTTCGCGGCGGAAGCTGCCGCGTAGCAGGCCGCTGCCTGCATATCGCGGTGGAGCACGCTAAGGCGCGCGAGCAGTTCGGCCGCCCGCTCGGTTCGTTCCAGCCGGTGAAGCACCTGTGCGCCCGCATGCTCTGCGGGGCCGAGCAGGCCTCGGCGGTGGCGTGGGACGCTGCCCGCGCGCTCTACGATGCTCCGGAGGAGCATCCACTCGCGGCCGCGATGGCCGCCTGTCTGGCACTCGACGTCGCTGGCCACAGCCGTACGGCAGGGCGGCTTCCCCGCTGCAGCAGTTGGTGATCGAGGCCGAACTCGATGCCGCTGGGGTGACACGCCCCGATCTGGTGATCGGGGCGTGGGCCGCGCCGACGATCCTCGGCCACGGCACCGAAGCCCAGCGGGAGCGCTTCGTTCCTGCCACGCTGCGCGGTGAGATCAACTGGTGCCAGCTTTTCAGCGAACCGGGCGCCGGGTCCGACCTGGCGTCTTGCGTGCGAAGGCCGTCCGCACCGAGGGAGGCTGGCTGTTGTCAGGACAGTAAGGTATGGACTTCCCGCGCGCGGGAGGCGGATTGGGGGATCTGCCTGGCGAGAAGCGATGCGAGCGCCGAGAAGCATCGGGGGATCACCTATTACCTGGTGGATATGGCGTCCGACGGTATCGATATCCGGCCGCTGCGCGAGATCACCGGGGATGCGATGTTCACCACGTTGGCCAACGAACGGGTCGCGATGAGCGGCGGTTCCTCGCTGGGGGAGGGCGTCGAGCGGTTGCTGAGCTTGACCGAGGAGGCAGGCACTGCAGCAGATCCTGCTGTGCTGGAGCGGCTTGGCACGCTGGTCGTGGTAGGGCTGGCGGTTTCGTTGCTGGATCTTCGAGCCACCCTGCGTCGGTTGGAAGGGCGAGGGCCGGACGCCGAGTCGAGCGTGCACAAGCTCCTCGGTGTGTGGCACCGCCAGGCGGCGGCCGAAGCTGCGGTCGAACTGGGCGGCCCGGATAACGTCGCCGACGGCGGTACCGGAGAGCTGATCCATGAGTTCCTGCTCACGCGATGCCTGAGCATCGCTGGCGGGACCACGCAGATTCGGCTCACCCCCGCGGCGGAAAGTATCCTCGGGTTGCCCCGCCGGTGACGTCAGGCCGTAGCCTGAGAACTATGGAACGCCTGTCGGGCCTGGATGCCAGCTTCCTCTACCTGGAGACCTCCTCGCAGCTGCTGCACGTCTGCGGGCTGCTCATTCTGGACGATTCCACCATCCCCGGCGGGTATGACTTCGGGCGATTCAAGGCCGAGATGAAAGCCCGTTCACGTGGGATCGATGCTTTTCACCGGAAGCTGTTCGACCTGCCACTGAACCTTGGCCATCCACTGTGGACCGAGGACAGCGAGTTCGACATCGACCGACATGTGCACCGCATCGCGGTGCCGGCACCGGGGAGCAGGGAGGACCTGGCGGAGGTCTGCGGGCATATCGCGGGCCAGCCGCTCGACCGCGCCCGTCCGCTCTGGGAGCTCTGGGTCATCGAGGGCCTTGCCGCGGGCGGCATCGCGGTGCTGCTGAAGATGCACCATGCTGCCGTTGACGGTGTCACCGGTGCCAACCTGCTCGCTCACTTGTGCAGCACCGAACCTGGCATCGTGGAGACCGGCAGCGCGCGATCCGGCACCGCCGAGCAGCAGAGCAGGCAGCAGGCGAGGACTCCGAGCACTGTCCACCTGCTCGGCAGGTGGCTGCCCGCGCTTGCCCGTGGTCCGGTCGAGTTCGCCAAGCTACTTCCCGGCACGCTCGCCGTGGTGCCGCAGTGGCTGGTACGCGCACTGCGTGGCAGCAGCATGCCCGCCCCCTTCACCGCGCCGCGCACCTCGTTCAACGGCACCATCACCGGTCACCGGGCTATCGCATACCTCGGTATGAACCTGGCTGATGTCAAGCGTGTCAAGCAGGCCTTCGGCACTACGGTGAACGATGTGGTGCTCGCGGTGTGCTCAGGTGCCCTGCGGCGGTATCTCGAGCAGCGCAAGGAGTTGCCAGACAGCTCGCTGGTCGCGATGGTGCCGGTGTCCACGCACGGCATGGGGACTTCGGAAGGCACCAACCAGGTGACCGGTCTGTTCACGTCGCTGCAGACACAGATCGCCGACCCGGTGCGGCGGCTACTGGTGATCGCGGAGTCCAATGCGGACTCCAAGTCCCACCATCGCAGCATCGACTCCGACATGCTGCACGACTGGGCGCAGTTCGCGGTGCCGCACGCGTTCGGCTGGGCGGTACGGTTGTATTCCCGATTGCACCTGGCGGAGCGCCATCCTGTCATCTACAACGTGCTGGTGTCGAATGTGCCAGGGCCATCGCCTCCGCTGTATTTCCTCGGCGCGAGGGTGACCGGCATGCACCCTCTTGGGCCGATCTTCCACGGTGCCGGGCTGAACATCACCGTGCTGTCCAATGCGGGAAGAGTCGATGTGGGCCTGCTGGCTGCCAAGGAGCTGCTGCCCGACCTGTGGGCGCTCGCGGACTATTTCCCCGCCGCGCTGGCAGAACTGGTGGCGGCAGCCGAACTGGTCGAGGCAGGTGCTACCCAGGGCCCAACCGACCCCTGACCCCGGTAACGCCACTGCGCCGGGGAAAAGTCGTGGCCGCCCCTACTGGTCAGGTGCGCGGCGGAGGCTGACCGAGGCGACAGCCGCGGCCAGCGCGGGCACGAACTGCGTGGCCCGCATGACGCAGGCGGCGTGCCCGCCCTGGAATTCGTAGAGCGCGGCGCCACCGATCCGGTTAGCGAGCCAACGCTGGTGATCCGGCGGAATGAGGCGGTCGCCGTCCGGCACCACAACGGCCGAGGGCACGTTGATCTCGCTGACCCATGACGTGGAATCGAATCGTCCAAGCGCTGCCAGCGCCTGGCCGATCGCCCACGCGCTGGTCCGGCGGAACTCGGCGAGCGCCCACCGATAGTCGTCCATCTCGCTGGTCTCGGCGCCGAGCTGCGTCAGCGCGTGCCGGCTGACGTGCTCGACAGCGAGTTCCCGTGTGCTTGCCATGGTGCGCCCAAGCACGGCCATCGCCATCCGGTCGCGCACCCCTGCGTGGAAGGTCGCCGCCGTTGCACAAAGCACCAGGGCGCTGACCCGCTCGGGGTGCCGTCGCCACGCGAGCTGGGCGATAACACCACCCATCGAATATCCCACCGCCGCGAACTCGTCGATCCGCAGCGCGTCGGCGAGCGCGACGACGTCGTCGGCGCAGTCGTTCAGATTGAAGTCCTGCGAGCGGATTCCCTGGCCGTGCCAACGCTGATCGAAGATCACCACGCGGTAATGCTTGGCGAGCTCCGCGACCGCCGGATACCAGGTCAGCATGCCGGTCGTCGCGAGGGAGTGCAGCAGGATCAGCGGCGGCGCCTCGCGCGGTCCGGTGTCGGTGACGAAGGTGGTTCCCCTGCCGGGCAGCCGGATCGTCCGACCGTGCGGCAGTGCGGCGGTCGGCGGGATCTTCACCAGCCGCCTGGTCGCCTGTCGGCCGAGCGCGGAGAGGCCGCGGGTCGGGATCGTCAGGGCTGCGGTGAGGAAGTCCATGCGGTGACCTTCTCATGTGCTGCCGGAGCTTGCGGTTGAGGTGATCCTCGACTAGAACTAGAACTAGAACAAGTTTCAGTATTGTCATCGGACGGTATCGCCGATCCAGGGAGACGGTGTGGATTTCACGCTCGACGAGGCGCAGCGCGCGGTCGCCGACCTCACCGCAGATCTGCTGCGACGGCAGAGCGGCAGCGGTCACAGCGCCGAAGCGTTTGCCGAGGACCCCGGCTACGACCAGTCGCTGTGGAAGTCGATGGCGCAGGCTGGTCTGCTCTGCCTCGCCGTACCGTCCGCGCTCGGCGGTGACGGGCTTGGGGCGCTGGAAACCGCTTTGCTGCTTGCGGAGGTCGGCAGGCGTGCCGCCGCGGTGCCCGCGTTCGCGACATTGGCGCTCGGGGTGCTGCCGGTCGCCATGGCCGGCACCGCGGCGGCGCAACGGCAGCTGCTCGCCGGCGTGGCCGAGGGAGAGGTGCTGCTCAGTGGAGCCGTGAACGAGGCGGGGCAACCGTTCCCCGCGCTGCCGCGCACCACCGCGACGCCCAGCGGAGACGGTTTTCTGGTCTCAGGCACGAAGGTCGCTGTGCCCTATGCCGCCGCTGCCCGTCACATCCTGGTCCCGGCCACCCTGCCGGACGGGCGCGTCGTTGTGCCCGTCGTTGATCCCGCCTTGGCCGGCGTGAAACTGACGCGCACACCCAGCTCGACTGGGGCTCCGGAATACACGCTGGTACTGGATTCCGTGTGGATCGCACCGGGCCGCATGCTGGGCGATGGTGTGGCGGCGGCGCTTTACCGATGCGCCCTCGCCGGTGCTTGCGCAGTGGGAGACGGCGCGGTCGCCGGAGTGCTGGCACTGACCAGCGAGCACGCCGGTAGCCGCAACCAGTTCGGCAGGCCAGTTGCCG
>JBOHEL010000278.1:0-6722 GCA_050700995.1 Sciscionella sp.
ACATTTCGTTCATCTGCGTTACCGACTACGTGCTGGTGGCGCCGGATGGTCAGCTGCCGAGGGTGATGCTCACGGTGCCGCTCTCGGCGTCGCCCGCGGGTACGGTGATCTTGCCGCGGTGGGAGACCTCGACCTGGTAGAACTTGCTGCCAACTGGAACGTCGGGAACCTGGATGTCGAACATGCATGCGGCGCCATCGCTGGTGGCCTTTGTCAGGTCGCCGGTGGCGACCACCGCACCTCCTGCGTCGTAGACGGTGACGGCTGTGCCGTCGGAGATGTCGGAGTAACCGCCGCTACCTGCGCACCCGGCCGCAGTGGTCGTCACGTCGTCGTCACCGCCCTTGAGCGACATGCTGCCGTGGAGAGTGAACGTGTTCGCGCCGCTGAGGCGGCCTGCCGCCGCGGTGGCACCCCAGGCCGCACCGATGACGCAGGCCCCGATGATCACGCCGGTGACGGCCCAGCGCCACGCCTTCCGTTCCGGCTGCGGTCCGGGTGGGCACCGATCGGGGGCAGGCGTTCCGAACGGTTGCATGGCGGTCTCCCTTTCGGTGTTCACTGGTTGACGTTGGCGTCGCAAAGCACGCCGATGGGATTGGATTGCTGCGCCAGCCGCTTGCCGTCGACGGTGATGGCGCAGGTGATCGGGCTGGTGTAGTCGTTCGAGCCAACCGCGTCCGCTGAGAGCGACAGGAAATGCGAGCCGCCACCGAAGGTGAATGTCTTGGTCCACTTCGCGGTGGGATGTACGACGTCGGAGTGTTCCTCGCCGATCTCGCCGTACTGCACGTTCACGGTCTTCTCCGCCGACAGCGTGAACACGGCGGTGTGCTTGGCCGCCGAGGGAGCGGCAGCGGAGCCTGCCGGGGTGAGCTGGTTGTGCTGAACCTGCTGCACGGCGTTGCCGAACGCGGCGGCCCACACGATGCAGATCACCAGGCCCACGGCGGAGGCCGCGATGCCCGCGATTGTAAGGCCGGTATTGCTGGCCAGTCCCTTGTGCGCGCGAAGCAGCCCGATGATCGAGAGCACCAGGCCGATGATCACCAGCGGCCATGCGACGATGCCGATGATCGGGATGAACGCGAGCACCAGGCCGACCAGGCCGACAACGAACCCGGCCGTGCCGAGGCCGTTGCGGGGATGGGCGGCGATGGGAGTAGTCATGGTGGATCTCCTGTGGATGTGTCGGGGCGCCGTCGGGGACGCGGTAACGCCGAAGCTAGGAGCACCGACCTATACATACCGATTCCTGATCGTGATAACCCGGGTTATCAGTGCGTGTGGGTGGTCGGATGGTCGTGTCGCGGTAGTGTGGCCGCTCACCAGCTCGTCGCGAGGGAGGCGTCATCGATGGCCCAGGCAGCGCGTGCGCCCGCTGCGGACGGTCCGCTGCGGATGTCGATGACGGACATCGCCGAGCTGGCAGGTGTGCACCGCCCCGTCGTCACGACCTGGCGGCGCCGCCACGACGACTTCCCCGCTCCGCGCGACGACGGCGCCGCACGGCCACTGTTCGACGCGCGGGAGGTCTGCGAGTGGCTAATCGCGACGGGACGCGCCGAGCGCGAGCGCATCGAACCCGACCTGTGCCTGTACACGCTCGGGGCGCTGGGCTCGACAATGCCGCCTGGCGAGCTGGTCGCGGCGACCACCGCGCTGATCTGCCTGCGCTACCTCGATGACGAACCGCTCGTGGGCACGGCGGTGGCGGAGCTGCGGGATCGTGCCGCCGAGGCCGACCCGGCCGACGCCCTGCTGCACTCGGAGATCATCGCGTTGCCCAACGCCACCGAGCGGCTGGTGACGTTGGTTGACGAGCTGATCGAGGCCACGTGGGGATGCCAGGAGGCCTTCGAGCTGATCATGGATGCCAGGGACAGGCTCGGTGTCCGCGAGTTGAGCGCCTCGACGGTGGCCGCTGAGCTCGCCCGGCTGATCGCAGGCCTTTCCGGGGTGCCGGAGCGCGCGGCGAACAGTGGTTCGCTGTTGCTGGCCGACCCTTTCGCCGGTGGTGGCGACCTGCTCACCGCGCTCGCGCGCGAGGTGCCGGAAAGCTGCGCGACGATGGTCGCCGCGGCCGAGTCCGAGCCCCGGCTGGCGCGCCTGCTGCGCAGGCGCCTGACCGTGCGGGGGGTACCGATAGCGGATCAGTCCATCCGGGTCGGCGCCGCGCTCCCCGAGGCGGCCGACGACCCGGACGCCATCGTCACGCAATTGCCTTACCGTCCGGTGGAGCATCGCGATGCGGCAGAAGTACTCGCGTGGCTCGACGACATCGGCGTGCGGCTCGCACCCGACCGGACGGCCGTGGCGCTGGGACCGGCCGATGTGCTGACCGGCTCGCTGCCCCGATATTCGAGCGCGGAACGTGCTCGCTCGGCACTGCTGTCGAGCGGGATGGTGGAGGCGGTGATCCGGCTGCCCGGCGGCTTGATGCCCTTCCGGCCCGGATACCAGACGGCACTGTGGGTGTTGACCTCCGCGCACACCTCGCCACTGAAGGGCAGGGTGCTGCTTGGCGACATCTCGGATCACCGGCTGACCGGCGACGTGGTCGACGCACTGATCACCGACGTGGTGACCTGGCGGCGTGGCGGCCATCGGCCGGGCGCGCACACCCGGCGGTTCTGCGTGCAGGTCGACGTTGCCGCGCTGGTGGATGCCGCTGGACCTCTCGTCGCGCCACGCTCGCCGAGCGTGCGGCAACGCAGCACCGAGGTGCCCGCGACCGTGGCCAGGGTCGCGGAGTTGGAGGGCGCGCTGGCGGCGCTGGCGGATCCAGGGGAGACGGCCCGGCCGCAGGTGCGAACCGGCATCGTGCGGGCGGCGGCCACAGCGCCGAAGCATGTGGCGATCGGATCGCTGATCGAGTCGAAGCGACTGGTGCTGATCAAGGGCGCGCGTCTCGCCGCAACGGACGTCACAACCGATGGACAGCACCGCGTGCTAGGCGCACCGGAGATCGCCGGTAGCGAGCGGCCCGGTGGCCGGTCGATGGATCGCGCGGTGCTGGCGCAGCGATACCCGCGTGCGGTGCTGACCGAACCGGGTGACGTGGTGGTCCTCGCCAGCCCGGTGCCGAGCGCCTATCTCGATCAGGAAGGATTCTCGGTGGTGGAGTTCCCAGCCAGGGCGCTGCGCATCCCGCCGTCCCGGCGGGACAGGCTCACACCACGCGTGTTGGCCGCGCTGCTCCCGGTCGGCGGCACCCGCCGCACCGATCGTGCGGTGCGTGCGCCCCGGCGCCTTGAGGAATGGGAGATACCGGTGCTCGACCCCGCCACGGCGGCAGCCGCCGACGCGCTGCTCACCCGGCTCGACGAACGGCGCGCGATCGCGCGGCGGGAACTGGCCGCTCTGGACGAGATCCACGCGATCGCGGCGAGCGGCCTCACCAACGGAACCCTCACATTCCAGCCCTGAACAGGAGAAGCCGTGCCCCCCAGGAAGAAGAGGTCCGACCAGGCGGCGTTGCCCGGCATGCCGACGATGAAGGATCTGAAGGACACGCTGTGGAAAGCAGCGGACAAGCTTCGCGGCTCCATGGATGCCGGGCAGTACAAGGATTTCGTGCTCGGGCTGGTGTTCCTGAAGTACGTGTCGGATGCGTTCGTGGAGCAGCGCGAGCAGATCCGCGCCGAGGTGATCGGCATGGGGATGACGGGCGAGCGGGTGGTCGCCTTCCTGGAGGATTCCGACGAGTACACCGGCAAGGGCGTGTTCTGGGTTCCTGAGGCCGCGCGCTGGGACGAGTTGGCGGCCCAAGTCAAGCAGGGCAACCCCGGCAAGCTCATCGACGACGCCATGGACGCGATCATGAAGTCCAACGAGGCGCTGACCGGGGTGCTGCCGAAGATCTTCAACCGGGACAACGTGGACCAGCGGCGGCTCGCCGAGCTGGTGGACCTGATCGGGGACGCACGGTTCACCGGCCACGAGGACCGTCCGGCCCGCGACGTGCTTGGCGAGGTGTACGAGTACTTCCTGGAGAAGTTCGCGCGCGCCGAAGGAAAGCGCGGCGGCGAGTTCTACACCCCGGCGAGCGTGGTCAAGGTGCTGGTGCGGGTGCTGGAGCCGTACTCGGGAAGGGTGTACGACCCGTGCTGCGGCTCGGGTGGCATGTTCGTGCAGGCCGAGAAGTTCGTGACGGCGCACCGGGGCAAGCGGGACGATATCGCGGTCTACGGCCAGGAGTCGAACGAGCGCACGTGGCGGCTGGCGAAGATGAACCTCGCCATCCATGGCCTCTACGGCAACCTGTCATCCCGCTGGGCCGACACGTTCCGCGAGGACAAGCACCCCGATGTGAAGGCCGACTACGTGCTGGCCAATCCCCCGTTCAACATGTCCGACTGGGCGCGCAAGGAGGGTGACGCCCGCTGGCGCTACGGCGTGCCCCCTGCGGGTAACGCCAACTTCGCGTGGCTGCAACACATCGTGTCCAAGCTCGGCGCGAAGGGCACCGCCGGGGTGGTGCTGGCCAACGGGTCGATGTCGTCCAAGCAGTCCGGCGAGGGCCAGATCCGCGCGGCGATGGTGGAAGCGGACCTGGTGTCCTGCATGATCGCGCTGCCGCCGCAACTGTTTCGCACCACCCAGATCCCAGCGTGCCTGTGGTTCTTCACGAAGGACAAGGCCCCGCAAGGCGGTAAGCGGCTGGCCGAGCGGCGCGGCGAGGTGCTGTTCATCGATGCGCGCACGATGGGCACCATGGTCGACCGCACAGAGCGGGTGCTCACCGAGGATGACCTGGCGAAGATCGCGGACGCCTACCACGCCTGGCGCGGCACCGCCTCTGCCCGCGAAGCGGGTGCGGAGTACGAGGATGTGCCTGGCTTCTGCTACTCGGCCACCCTGGAAGAGATCCGCAAGCAAGACCACGTGTTGACCCCCGGCAGGTATGTCGGTTCGGCGGTCGTGGACGACGGCGACGACGAACCCATCGGGGAGAAGATCGAACGGCTGAAGAAGGAACTGTTCAGCCACTTCGAGGAATCAGCGCGACTGGAGCAGGTCGTGCGGCAGCAGCTGGAGCGGGTTGATGGGTGAGTGGCAGACATTTCGATTTGGCGATGTCACCATAAATTACGACTCTAAGCGAATTCCGATTCGCTCGGCTGCTCGCAAGCGAGGTGTGTATCCTTACTATGGAGCGTCTGGCATCGTCGACTACGTCGACGATTATCTCTTCGACGGCGAGCAACTTCTGGTTGCCGAGGCCGGCGAGAACCTGCGGACACGAAAGACACCGATCGGGTTTATGGCGACGGAGAAATTTTGGGTAAACAACCATGCACACATCGTCCAAGGAAATACAATTGCGAATACTCGATATCTCGGATACGCACTGGCAGGAACCGATATCGCCGGTTTTTTGTCAGGGTCAACACAACCAAAGTTGACACAGAACGCACTGAATCGAATTGAGCTGAGGCTTCCGGAGCGCTGGCACCAAGATGCCGTTGTTACGTTACTCGGCGCGCTCGACGACAAGATTGCCGTCAACGAGCGGATCGCTGACGTCACTCGAAGCCTTGGTGAGGCCACGTTTCGTGCTGCACTTGGTCGCTCGTCCATTGAACGTGATCTCGATTCAATCTCGGTCGCGCTTATCAGAGGAGTCACGCCCCGATACTCGGATGACCCAGACGAGCTCGTAGTGCTGAACCAAAAGTGCATTCGTGGGGGCCGCGTGTCGCTGGATCCTGCCCGGCGAACTATCGCGGAGCGCGTTTCTGATGAGAAGATCGTTCGCCGTGGCGACATCTTGGTCAACTCGACGGGCGTCGGTACCCTTGGCCGGGTCGCTCGCTGGACTGGCGCGGTGAAATGCACGGCTGATTCGCACGTCACGATAGTCCGACTCGATGAGAACAAGATAGATCCTGTCTGCGCGGGTTTTGCCGTGCTGGCCGCACAACCAGAGATCGAACGACTAGGCGAGGGCAGCACCGGCCAGACTGAGCTTTCACGAGCGAAGCTCGGATCATTCCGCGTGATACTTCCTGATTCGGACGGATGCGCGGCGCTACGCCCGATTCTGGAAGCGCTTGAAGAACGCGCGGATGCGGCAATCCAAGAATCCACCACCCTCGCCCAGCTCCGCGACACCCTCCTACCGAAGCTGATGTCCGGGGAGCTGCGGGTGCGGGATGCCGAGCGGGCGGTGGCGGAGGCGACCTGACCGCCGCCGTCACCGTTGCCTGCGGCGTTTCCAGGCGAGGACTTCGGCGACGAGGTCGTCGTTCGCGGCGTCCTGCTGGGTGTCGGCGTTGCGGAGGAAGGTGCGCAGCAGTGCGTTCGCCAGGTCGTCGGGTGTCAGGATCACCGGCTCGCTCGGGTCCTCGGGCCGCTCGGTCGCGCTCACCCGCTCCCCCGGCAGCGTTCGCACCCATAGGCCCGCTCGCACCCGTTTCCCGCGTCCACACATAGTCATCTGCCCCTCCCGAGCATTGGTACGCGGTGACCCCGCCAGGTCGGGGCACCGGAGGGGCCACCGCGTTGTAGGGTGATGCCCAGCACAGCTGGCCCATCACCGAGTCAGAGACTAATACGTGATGCGTCACATTGTGAAGACACCCATTCGGGTGGTCTCAGCGGCCGAGCGTGGGGAGACGAACTGTGGTGGCGACGGCGAGCCCGAAGGTGCTCAAGCGTTACGTGGCGTTGGAGCTGCGCAAGCTCCGCGAGAGCCAAGGCATCAGCCGGCAGCAGGT
>JBOHEL010000279.1:0-6715 GCA_050700995.1 Sciscionella sp.
CGCTCCCTCGGCGGCACGATATCGCCGATGATCGCCAGCGCCAGCGACATCAAACCACCGGCACCGATACCCTGCACCGCACGGAAGGCGGCCAGCATGTACATCGACGTGGCGAACGTACAAGCCAGCGAGCCGAGCGTGAATATCGAGATCGCGAAGAGGAAGTACGGCTTGCGGCCGTACTGGTCGGACAACTTGCCGTAGAGCGGCGTCGCGATCGTCGAGGTGATCAGGTACGCCGTCGTCGCCCACGCCTGAAGGTCCAAGCCGTGCAGGTCATCAGCGATGGTCCTGATCGAGGTCGAGACGATCGTCTGATCCAGCGCCGCGAGGAACATGCCCAGCATCAGGCCGGAAAGCACCGTGAGAATCTGACGGTGCGTCAGCTTCCCTGAACCCCCGGAACCGACACCCTTGCCTGCCGCGGCTGGTGGCGCGGCAGCGGTGGTACTACTCATCGAACGTTCTCCCCTTCATCGTGCGGCATGCTCCGGTCGGCGCCCATCAGCTGCGGCCGGTAAGACTCGAAACTCGTGTTGAAGCTGTCGAGCAGGTCGACGAGCCGATGGATGTCCGCGTCGGGCCAGCCCGCGAGCATCGTTGCGATATGCGCGTCGCGCTGCCTGCGGTTGTGCTCGAACGTTCGCTCGCCGTGTGCCGTGGCGGCCAGCAGGCAAGCCCGCCCATCCTCGGGATCCGGTCTGCGCTCCACCAGGCCGTTGCGGACCAGTGCCGCGCTCTGCCTGCTCACCGTGGACGGGTCGGAGTGCATCGCTTCCGCGAGTGCGGTAGTGCGTCGCGGCCCGTCGAGCACCAGATGTGCCAGCAGTGCGTAGGCGGCGGACTCAATGCCGTCCTTCTGGTGGGCTGCCAGGTGCGCGCCGATCCGGGAGATCAGCCGGATGAATCGCACCATCTGGTACCCGAGACGGTCCGCGGCGTCCAGCCGAGCCTGCCCGATCTCGCCGGTATCCACGGGAGCGATGTCCGGAATCACGGCTCTCACCATCCTGATGATCGCAGGTTGCTTGCCCCATACAAGTAGTTGCTGCGGACAACTATGCACTTTCCAGGACGTTGCGCGCAAGTTCACCGCGCGTTAGCCGGGACACATCCCCCAACACATCCGCTCGTCCGGGTAATCCCACCCACGAAAACCGCTGAGTGCGCTGCCGCAGGACGCTGGACGTGCTAGCCGCGCAACTCAGGAAAGTCGGTGTCGGCGTACTCCTGCACGGCCTGCGCCTGCGCCTGCTCCGCACCGGGGTGCAACTCCTGCTCGCGCCCACGAAGCTCCACCCGGCGGATCTTGCCGGAGATCGTCTTAGGCAGTTCCGCGAACTCCAACCGCCGGATCCGCTTGTACGCCGCCAGATTCTCGCGCGCGAACTTCAGGATGGCGTACGCGGTATCGCGGTCGGGCTGATGGCCCGCGGTCAGCGTGACATAAGCCTTCGGCACCGCGAGCCGCACCGGATCAGGTGAGGGCACGACCGCCGCTTCCGCGACCGCTTCGTGCTCCAGCAACACGCTTTCCAACTCGAAGGGTGAGATCCGATAGTCGCTGGCCTTGAACACATCATCCGACCTGCCGACATACGTGATGTAGCCGTCCACGTCGCGGCTGCCGACGTCGCCGGTGTGGTAGTACCCGTCGCGCATCACCTCGGCGGTCCGCGCGGAGTCGTCGCGGTAGCCGACCATCAGCCCGAGTGGCCGGTGCGCCAGGTTGAGGCAGATCTCGCCCTCATCGGCGGCCTCTCCTGTCACCGGGTCGAGCAGCGCGACCGTGAACCCGGGCAGCGGACGCCCCATGGAACCCGGCTTGACCTGTTGCCCCGGCGTATTGGCGATCTGCACGGTGGTCTCCGTCTGACCGAAGCCGTCCCTGATGGTCACGCCCCACGCCTTGCGTACCTGCTCGATGATCTCCGGATTGAGTGGCTCCCCCGCGCCGACCACCTTTGACGGCGGTGTCTTCAGTGCGCTCAGGTCGGCCTGGATAAGCATCCGCCACACCGTCGGAGGAGCGCAGAAACTGGTGACGCCGCAACGCTGCATATGGCCGAGCAGAGCAGCGGCATCGAACCGCGTGTAGTTGTAGATGAACACGGTGGCACCGGCGTTCCACGGCGCGAACACATTGCTCCACGCATGCTTCGCCCAGCCCGGCGAAGAGATGTTCAGGTGCACATCACCCGGCTGCAGGCCGATCCAGTACATCGTGGACAGGTGCCCGACCGGATAGGTCTCATGGCTGTGCTCCACCAGCTTCGGCTGCGCGGTCGTTCCAGAGGTGAAGTACAGCAGAAGTGGGTCAGCGGCATTGGTGGCACCGTCAGGGGTGAACTCCGCCGCGCCCGCATCGGCATCCGAATAGCTAAGCCAGCCTGCGGGCCCTGCGCCGACGCAGATCCGGGTGTAATCACCTTCGACATCGGCGAACTTGGCCGCGTCCTGCGCACGAACCACGACATGCCTGGCGTCGCCGCGCCGCACCCGGTCCGCCAGGTCCGCAGGCCCGAGCAACGTGGACGCCGGGATCAGCACGGCACCGAGCTTCATGGTGGCAAGGATCGTCTCCCATAGCTCAACCTGGTTGCCCAGCATCAGGATCACCCGGTCGCCGCGGCCAACGCCGAGCTCCCGCAGCCAGTTCGCCACCCGGTTCGACCGCGCCGAGAGCTCGCCGAAACTCAGCCTCAACTCCGAACCGTCCTCCTCCACAATCCACAGTGCCGGCCGGTCCACGGAGTCGGGTGCCGCCGCGAGCGCGTCGAACCAGTCCAGTGCCCAGTTGAACTCGGTGAGCACCGGCCACCGGAAACCGGTAAGGGCCGCCTGGTAGTCCTCGCGGTGAGCCAGCAGGAACTGCCTCGCCTCTCTGTACGCGGCCGACGACCGGCCCGATCCTGACGCCTCGCTCACCGCGAACTCCTCTCGCCACACCGTTGCCTGCTGATCACTACCTTGTGCCCGTGCTCGCCTGCGCACAAGTTTTGTCAGCAACAAGTGCCTTACGGGACACCCGCGCCAGGTCGCCCACCATGACCGGGGCTGGGCACCACGGCGTCTTAGTCTTAGGCGAGCCGGAGGCGATCGCGGCCGGTGTCCTTGGCTTCGTACACCGCGGCGTCCGCGGCCTGCAGTAGGCCGTCCAGCGTACTGTCGCCTGGCGGATGGGAAGCGACCCCGATGGACGCCGTACGCCCGGTGATGACGACTGGCCCACCGCGCTTGTCCGTGGTCATCACCCGCATCGACCGGATGGCCTGGAGGATGCGACCGGCCACCGCCGCGGCCTCCTGCCTGCTCGCATCCGGCAGCAGGACGACGAACTCCTCGCCCCCGAACCGGCCGATCACGTCACCGGGGCGAGTTTCCTCGCGCAGCGTCCTCGCGACCGCGAGCAACATGTCGTCACCCGCCGGGTGCCCCCAGGTGTCATTGATCGTCTTGAAATAATCCATATCCAGCATCAGCAGACCGGTCTGGGTATTCGAGCGCGCTGCCCTCGTGAGTTCGCGCTGCGCCAGATCACGCCAGCCGCGCATGTTCAGCAGGTCGGTCTTCGGATCTGTGCGGGCGTCGGCATGCAACTGCCGCACTTCCGCGATGTAGTTGCCCGCGACACCGAGCATCACCATAACAACCAGCAGCGCCGGAATGTTCACCAGCAGGGCGGCGGTGACCGCGCCGAGAGCGGCCGTGAGCACCTCAAGGCCGTTGTCGTATCGGGTTCCGATCACCTTCGACAATGTCCATTCCGAGGTGTGCAACGCGACCGCACCGCCGATCACCAGTATCTGGATGCCGGTATAGACCGCGGCCGCGATTACCAACACCCACAGCACCCGCAACGACCCCAGCCATCCGGTAGCGGTCCAATCCGGCACCGCGGTCACCCGCAGCACACTGTTGACCGCGACAACGCAGCCACCCATCACCAGCGAGGCGAAAACGTAACGGTATATCGGGCGCCGTGCCACGAACCACCGCTGCAACCGGATAACCACGATCAGTAGCACCGCGAGTGGAATGGGCAACACCAAGGCTGCGGGGAAAGTCCAGATCGAAGTCAGTTCGACATGCAGCGTAAGCGTTCGGTTACGGCGCGTCTCCTCTTGTCTCCTTGAGAAGAATACGTGCACACTCGCGCACACCAGCAACGCCCCGAATCGCGCCCAATCCTGACCGGCCGACGGCGCACTGCGCACCGTGCCCCACACGATCGCGGCTACTGCGACAATCTCCCATGCCAGCACATAAGCTATCTCCGGGCGCGGCTGTGAGCACATGGCCCAGGCGCCCAGACTGCGTGCCACCGGTTCTCCTCTCGAGGCGATGCGTGATCAAATAGGGGGTGCCTGCAGACTCAACCGAACGGCGTACGCCCATTCGGTCCAGTCGGCGTATACGATGCCGCAATCTGCGGGAATATCATTGTGACTGGCGACCTGGAGGCCATCACCTCCGGACTGTCGCGACCGGCTCCCGCATAAGCTTCCGCACGATTTTGGCAAGGAGGTACACACAGTGGCCGACCGCGAGTACTGAGAGTCACGAAAGCCAGCTGACGGTCTGAACAACGCGCGAATTGTTTGGATTCCAGCGTCGTTATTCCGTAGTGAACGGAGGAATGCACTGTGCGCGACCGCGAGTACTGAACCCCCACCCCAGCCACAACCCCCACACCACCGAAAGGACCACCAGCCATGCGCGACCGCGAGTACTGAACCCCAGGACTAGGCACGGGCAGCCGCCACGAGTGTCGACCTGCTGTGACGAACCCAGCCTGCTACCAGCGGCAGTGCGAGTAGCACGCCGAGTGCGGCCGCGGCGACGATCGCGTAGCTGGCCGAGCCCAGCAACTGACCAATGGCGCCACCAGCCGCCACACCGAGGCCTTGCGACACCCGCAGCCCGGTGCGACCGATACCGAGTACGCCACCGCGTACTTCGTTAGGTACCCAACTGGTGAGAGTCGCCCCAACGGTGACCTGATAGGCCCCACACGCACCCGCCAGCGCTAATACCGCCAGCGCCGACCACAACTCCGGGGTGAACACGAACAGCAGCAAAACCGCAGGTGAGGCCACCGCGAATAGGCCGACAAGCCGCTGCCTTGTCGCGATACTCACCAGCCTGGACAGCAGGAACACGCCCACTACGTACCCGAGCGGGTCCGCGGCCAGCAGCCAGCCGACCGCGCGGGGTGAGGCGCCCAGTTCGGCGGCAAGTGGCGCTGCCAGCCCCTCCGGCACCACGGCGAGGCCAACCAGCCATGAAAGGCCGAGCAGTGTTCGCAGCCACGGTGTGTGCAGCACGTATCGCAACCCGGCCGAACGCGCCGCCGTAGCGCCGGCCGCCGCGCGCCTGCAGCGGACCCCGAACCCCACGAGGAGGCTGGACAGCGCGAAGGTAAGAGCGTCGATGGCAAGCGTCGTGGATGTGCCTAGCAGTGTCACGAGCACTCCGGCAGCGGCGAGACCCACGAGCATCACCGTGTTCGTGGTGACCGCGCGAAGGTCCTGGCTGCGGTAGTACACGGTGTCCACCGCGAGGATCTCGCGGGTGATCGCGTTCTGCGCCGCCAGCGCTGGCGCTTGCGCGATACCCGCCGCGAACAGCAGCGCGCACATCGCTGTGAGTGGCATCCCTGGCACCGCCATCCCACCGATGAACACCGCCTGTACCGAGGTACTCACCACCAGTACGGCGCGGCGCGGATAGCGGTCCGCGAGTTGCGCGAAGCCGAGTCCGCCGATAAGTGCTGGCAGGAAGGTCAGTGCGTAGGCGAGTGCGGCCCAGAGCGCAGAGTGGGTGCGCGCGTACACCACTAGCGTGATCGCTACCTTCGCGAGCTGATCTCCGGCGACCGATTGGGCCTCGGCGATCCAGAGCGCACGAAACTCGCTATTTCCCAGTACCCCGGGCCTGCGTTCCACCCAACTCCCCATCGCCACGGGACCAACCTGCACGGACGGTGGTGTGGGCCAATGTCAAATGTCACCGCCAGTTGGCAACGATCGGTGCGCGGCCCAACACCTTCCGCATACTCTCACAGGGTGGCAGTCCTGTGGGGCGGAACTACCGGTGGGGCGGGGCAGGGGCGGGCGTTACCGCGGCGGTGTCGCGATGGACTTCTTCTCCAGGTATGCGTCGAGGCCTTCGGGCCCGAACTCCCTGCCTATGCCGCTCGACTTGTAGCCACCGAACGGCGAGCAGATGTCGATGTTGTAGAGGTTGACGCCGTAGGTGCCCGTGCGTACCTTTCCTGCGATCTCGATACCGTGATCGATATCGGCAGTCCACACCGAGCCTGCCAGGCCGTACTCGCTGTCGTTGGCGATGCGGATCGCCTCGGCCTCCTCGGAGTACGGGATCACCGAGAGCACCGGGCCGAAGATTTCCTCGCGTGCGATGCGCATCTCGTTGTGCACGTCCGCGAACAGCGTCGGGCTGACATACCAGCCCGTTTCCTGCCGTGCCCGGTCGCCACCGGCCACCAGCCTGGCGCCTTCGGATCGACCTGTCGCGATGTAGTCCTCGACCCGCCGCTGCTGGCGCTGAGCGACCAGCGGGCCGACCTCGGTGGCCGCGTCGGCAGGATCACCGACATTCACCGAACGCACCATCTCGGCAAGCGCGTCGACGACCTCGTCGTAGCGGCCGCGCGGCGCTAGCACCCTGCTCTGTGCGATACATGCCTGGC
>JBOHEL010000280.1:0-6709 GCA_050700995.1 Sciscionella sp.
GGGCACTGGTCAGCGGACCGATGAGCGCACGGAACTGCCTGTGCTCGGGCGGGTCGTAGTCGATCGGCGGGAAGCGGTTGTCTGACACCGCCGGCACGTACACCCCGCCCGTCGAGGAGTAGGTGTGCGGATCCATCGCAGCGGCGCGCACGTCCGCATACCGGGTAAAGGTCCAGTAGCCGCCGTAGCGGTCCCCGCGCGACACGGGGCACTGGGCGCGCAGCTGGGCATACAACTCGTAGGCACGCTCCGGCGACAGGTCCGGGGAGTGCGGGTCAAAACAGGCATCGGTCACGGCACGCACCTCGTCTCAGAGGGGTAGATGGATGAACTTCAGTTCGGTGAACTGCTCAAGACCCTCGACGCCACGGGTGCGGCCAAGCCCGGACATGCGCATGCCACCAGAGGGCATCTCGCTGTAGGAGCGGTTATAACCGTTGACCCAGACGGTCCCCGCCTTGAGCTGGCGGGCCGCTCCCATGGCCTTTCCCAGGTCGCGGGACCACACCGAGGCGGCGAGACCGAAGCTGGTCGCGTTCGCCAGCTCCAGCGCGTCGTCGTCGGTGTCGTAGGTCTCCAGCATTAGCAGCGGCCCGAAGATGTCCTCTTGGACCAGTGGCGAGGTCACCGCCACGTCGGTCACCAGTGCCGGGGTGAGGAAGTAGCCGAGCAACCCGTCGGGATGCACCTGCTCGCCGCCGGTAACCAAGCGGGCCTCCCGCCTTGCCATGTCCAGGTAGCCGGTCACCTTCTCCATGGCTGTCGCGGAGATCAGCGGTCCCAGCGCCGCCCGGGGGGCGCGGGGATCGGCGGGCACGGTGTTCTCCAGTGCCTGCGCCAGCAGCTTCTCCGCGGCGGCGTGCTGGTCGGCGGACACGAGCACCCTGGTACACGCCATGCACATCTGTCCGCTGGTGATGATCGCCGCGCGCGCCGCCGTGGCCAGCGCGGTCTCAAGATCACCGTCGGGCAGCACAAGCATCGAAGCTTTCCCGCCCAGCTCGAGCAGCGGGCGGGTCATCGTCTCGGCGGCATCGCGCAACACTGCCTGACCGGCCGCCGTGGAACCCGTGATCGCGACGGCCGCGGTGTCGGGGTGGCGGACCAAGGCCGATCCGACCTCTGGACCGCCGGGCACACACACCAGGACCTCGGGGGGCACCCCGGCCCGGTGTCCGAGCGCGATCACCCGCTGGGTGATATGGGTGGTCTGCGGAGCCGGCTTGACCAGCGCCGTCACTCCGGCAGCGAAAGCGGGAGCGAGGTCACGTAGGAGCAGCAGGAGGGGCCAGTTCCACGGCGTGATGAACACCGTCGGCCCCACCGGCTCCCGCACCAGGTGGGCTTCGGCCCCGTCATGCAGGCTGCCGGCGCGCCCCAGTGGCATGCGCGCCAGGCCCGCGTTGAACCGCAGCGCATCGATGCTTCCCGCCACCTCAAGGTGGGCTTCGGCCACTGGCTTCCCTGTCTCGCGGACTAGGTCGCGGACCAGGTCATCGGCCTCGGCGTCGATCAGGGCTGCCCAGGCGTGCAACACTCCGGCGCGGCGGCGGTGATCGCGCGGCCAGGTGCCCGCGCTCGCCACCGCCACCATGGTCACGGCGTCGATGATCTCGGCCGTATCGGCTCCGGTCACCGGCTCGAGCCCCTCCAAGGTGGTGGGATCGACTGGCCGAAGCTCTTCGTGTGCGGTCACGCGAACACCCCGCCCCCGTCGACGATGAGCACCTGTCCGGTGACGAAACCCGACGCGGGGCCGGCCAGATACAGCACCGCTCCGACGAGATCATCCGGGGTCATCGGACGGCGGATGGCACGCGACCCGGCCGCCATGCTCAGATAGTCGGCATCGTTGAGCTCCCGGCTCGCCGCATCATCCACCAACCCCGGAGAAACGGTGTTGACGGTGATCCCGTCGGCGCCCAGCTCCCGAGCCGCGGCCCGGGTGAGGCCCTCGACCGCAGCCTTGGAGGCGACGTAGTGAGCAAAGCCGGGTGCACCGTTGCGGGCGACGACCGAGGAAATGTTGACGATGCGGCCCTCGCCGCTGGCGGCCAACTGGGGGGCGGCCGCCTTGATCACCTGCCATGTCCCCACCACATTGACCCGCAGCACCAGCTCCCAGTCCGCGGCCGAGAGCTCCCCGAGGGTGCGCTTGCCCCCCAGGGTGCGATAGATCGCTGCGTTGTTCACGACGCTGTGCAGCGCACCGAACTCCTTCACCGCCGTGTGGACGGCCTCCTGGACGCCCGTCCCGTCGGTGATGTCGCAGGAGAGGAAGATGGCCCGCCCCGGCCCGGAACGTGTCGCCTCCTCGGCAAGTTTCTTCCCCTGATCGCCCGCAGACGGCAGGTCGGTGGCCACGACGTGAGCCCCGGCGTCGATGAACGACTCCAGATAGCGGGCGCCGATATCACCGGTGACGCCGGTGAGGAGCACGACGCGGTCGGTGAGATCAGGGTATTGAGGAGACATGCAAATGCCTTTCGATGCCGATGGGATCAGGCCGTGGCCGTCTTTGGGTTCGCCGGATCGTGGGCCGTAGCGGAGTCGGGATGCGCCTCCGGGGCATCCGCACAGTCGAGGTTGCCCTTGGTTTCCGGACTCGCCCCCACGGCGATCAGGAAGACGATCACCGATCCGACGATGAAGGCGCCGAGGCGCAGCGGAATGTCCTGGGTCTGCGGGCTCAACAGGGTGACGAACGTCGGGAGCAGGCCACCCAGCATGAAACCCGTGTTCCAGGAGATCGCCGTTCCACGGGAGCGCAGTGCCGTGGGATAACGCTCGTTCAGAAAGATCATCACCGGTGCGTACGCCGCGTTCGCCAGGAAGACCAGGAGCACGGAAAGCAACAGGATCGCGGTCGTGCTGGTGGCGTCGACCGAGGCCAACGCCCAGGTCAGCAACGGCAGAACGATCACGTTCACCCCACCGATGATGAGCATCGTCTTGCGCCGACCGATGTGCTCGCTGATCTCGCCCGCCGCCGTGGCGGCGACGATCACCACCAGGCTCGCTAGCAGCAGGATGTTCCCGCGGGTCGAGGCGGGCATGCCCTTGACGGAGCCGAGGAAGGTCGGCAGGAAACCGGAGGTGAGGTAGTACTGGGCTCCCGCTCCCGCCGCTACCGCTACGTTGAGGAAGAAGACGACGCGGTACCGGCCCGTCGCGAGGTTACGGAAACGCATCCGCTGGGTCGGTGCTGGCATCCCAGAGGCCGCCGCCTCCACCTGGGCCTGCTCCCACAGGGGAGACTCCTCGACCTTGCGCAACACGAAGAAACTCAGGAACGCGCCGAGCAGACCGGTGAAGAACATGACGCGCCAGCCGAGGGAGTTGAAGCTCTCCCCGGGAAAGAAGTGGCTGATGATGATGAAGAAGATGCTCGCGAACGCGGCACCGATGCCGGCACCGCCACCGCCGATCATGCCGCTCATCAAGCCACGCCAGCGCGGTCCGACGCTTTCCGTGCCCAGAGTGTGGGTGGTGGCGGTAATGCCGCCGACGAACAGTCCCTGGATGACCCGTAGGGCCAGGAACAAAATTGGGGCGAACAGGCCGACCACCGCGTACGTCGGCACCAGGCCCATCGCCGCGGTGGATAGGCCGACACCCGCGAGGGTGGTGACCATGATGGTCTTGCGGCCCTTGCGGTCGGCGAGCTCGCCGAAGAGGGCGGCGCCACCTGGGCGCATGAGGATGCTCACCGCGAAGGATGCGAAGACGAGCGCCAGGCTAGTGGTCTTGCTGTGGGCGGGGAAGATCTCCTGCCCGATGGGTCCCGCGACATAGAGCAGGATGAACAGGTCGAACAGGTCGAAGGCCCACCCCATGATTGAGGCGAAGGCCGCAGGCAGCGCGGAACGGGTCGTGGACGTCGGAGCATTACTCATGGCGATTAGTCCTTCGCGCAGTACGACGGAGCCGACACCCGGTGCGAGGTCCGGTCGTAGACGGTTGGCGAACGTCTCGGCGAAATCCGAACGCGCCGGAGAGGGTCGTTGCGGGAACACACTGGCCGCGGCGCCGCCCAGCCGACGGCGGGAATGCGTCCCGCTGTCCGCTCGAGCGACATTGCCAGAACCATGAGTGCCCGTTTCGCTAATCATCCAGACCATAACGTCTGGCTCGGATGATATGATTTGGATGACAGGGAGATTACGATATGATTTGGACCATGTCAACGGAGAATTTGACGACCACCTCCTACGTCGTCCTCGGGATGGTCGCGCTCCGAGGTCCCTCCACGTCGTATGAGCTGAAGCGAGCGGTCGGGCACTCCGTGGGATACTTCTGGCCCTTCCCGCATGCTCAGCTATATTCCGAGCCCAAACGGCTCCTAGACCTCGGTATGCTCGAGGTCTCCGTCGAGGCGGAGGGTCGACGGAAGCAGACCTTCAGCGTGACCGACAAAGGGCGACACGAGTTGCGGACCTGGCTGGCCGATCGAACGACAGAGCAGATGCAAGTCCGCGATATCGCGCAGCTCAAGCTGTTCTTCGGCGAACTCGCCGGTTCGAGGCGAGACGTGCTGGCTCTGGCCAAAGAGCAGGTCGTGCAGCACGAAGACCGGATCGCGGTCTATGAACAGATGCAGGCGCGCTTCGGTGACCGCGACGACGTGTCGGACCGGATGGTTCCCCTCGGGCTCGGCCTCGAACTCGAACGAGCAGCGCTGGGCTTCTGGCAGCGACTCATGGAGGAGCGCTCGAAGCCGTGACGGAACAGGCCGGGATCTAGCGATCCCAGCCGCACCCTCGCGCGCTGTCCGATCACATTGCAGCTGACTCGGCGACCTGCGTGTTTGCTGAAGGCAAGTTGACGCGATCCTCGGGCGATTACGTTGGGCTCCCGCTCGTGGTCATCGGGTACGCAACAGCCGACGGGTTCCTGAGTTGATCAGTTCAGCAACAGTGCGTCCGTTGTCCCTGGACCAGCGGCTTTGATCAGCTCCGCCTGGCTGAACCCCACTCTGTCCCGTATTTACGAGTGTACGGCTGGTGTTCGGCGTGTGATATGACGAAGGTGCCTGCTGTGCAAGGAGAATCAGGGTTGTCAAGGCTTTGGTTCGTCCGTGCGAGGAGGCACCTTCGTGGTGATGAATGTACGCGGCGGAGGGCGGCGCGCCGAGCGGGTGCAGATCGGCGCGCCGGATGCGTCGTTGACTCCGAACGCGGGTCTGTTACCGATTTCGGAACTGGTGGCTCGGGTCGGGTTGGTGCAGGCGATCGACGCCGCGGTCGGGCCGATCAAGACGCGGGCGCGGGGATCAGCCCGGTGCCTGATCTGGCGGCCAGTACCGCTTGCGGGCTGGCCCGACGTGTCGCTGCGGTGCAGTGGGCTGGGGTGGAGGCCGGGATTGCCGCGGTTCACCAGCGGATGCTCGACCTGCTGCCCGCAGCGCAGCGTGCGCTGCTGTGTCGGGCGGTGACGATCGATATCGATGCCACCGATGTGGAGGTCTACGGCCGCCAGAAGCGGGGCGTGGCCTACAACTACCAGGGTCAGCGCTGCGGGCGCCCGGACGTGGCGTCGTGGGCGCAGACCGAGACGGTGCTGGCCGCGGACTTGCTCGCCGGTGACCAAGACCCGCGTTCGAGCGTGGTCGCGCTGCTTCACCGGGCCCTCGATGCGCTGCCGACCGCCGCACGGGCCGGGGACGTGGCGGTGCGTGTGGATGCCGGCTACTTCGCCGGTGATCTGGCACGCGCCGCCCGTGCCGAGGGTGTGGCCTTTGCGATCGGCGCCAAACGCATCGCCCCACTGTGGCGGCTGCTGTCGGGTATCGACGAGTCCGTCTGGATCGATGCGATCGATATGACCGGCGCCCAGGTCGCGGTCGCCGACTACGCCCCAGCCGCCTGGCCGGCCGGCACCCGGTGCCTGATCCGCTGGGTCCGCCTGAGCCCCGACCAGGTCTCGGTCGATGCGCGTTCGCGGCGCCGCCGTACCTTGCACCCCGACCAGCGGGCACTGCCGTTGGACGAACTCGCCGCCGCGGACGCGATCTATGCCTATTCGTTCATCCTCACCGACCGCGACGTGTCCACCGGTGAACGCGCGGTCACCGTCGAGCACTGGTACCGGCACCGCACCAGCGTGGAGAATGTGTTCCGCGACGGTAAACACGGTGCCGCGCTGTGCCATCTGCCCTCCGGGCATGAGCAGGTCAATCGAGCGTGGATGTGGGGCGCGTTGCTCGCGGTCAGCATCGCCGGATGGGCCCACCAGCTCACCGGTGTCCTCACCGACGCCGGCGTCCTGGTCGGGCACGGCGTGTGCGGCGGCAAAGCAATGATCGCCACGCTGCGCTGGCGGCTGATCGCCATCCCGGCCCGACTCGTCCGCCACGCCGGACAACTCATCCTGCGCCCGCCGCCCGGGTACGGGCTGCTCGCCGAGATCCTCGCCCGCATCCGGGCCCTGCCCGCGTCGTCCTGACCAACGGGCCACGTGACGGCCCCGACCAATCCGGAAATCCGCCACCCGAGGCGTCACTCGGGCCGCCAGCCTGCCCACAAACCAACACACCACCAGCAAAGATCAACAGCCCGAGCCATAGATCAACTCAACGCGCTACTCGTGGAATCGGGTCTGATCTGTGTGCCCTCGACACGATTCGAACGTGCGACACCTGCCTCCGGAGGGCAGTGCTCTATCCCCTGAGCTACGAGGGCGTGTCACCGGAGTGACGCACCTAGACTAG
>JBOHEL010000281.1:0-6696 GCA_050700995.1 Sciscionella sp.
AGGCCGCACCTGGCGATGGCGTTGGTGCGGGCGGGTGTGGTGGCCGACGTGGACGAGGCGTTCGCGAAGTATCTGCGTACCGGCGGCGGGTATCACGTGCCCCGCACCGACACCCCGATCCGGCGTGCCATCGAGATGATCTCCGAGGCTGGCGGGGTGACGGTGCTGGCCCACGCGTTCGCGAGCCGCAGGGGACCGACCGTGACCGCTGAGGTGATCGCCGAACTCGCCGGGTACGGCCTCACCGGGCTGGAGGTCGACCACCCGGACCACGACGAGCCGACCAGAGCGGCGCTGCGGGCGATCAGCGAGCGCCACGGGTTGCTCCCGACCGGGTCGAGCGACTATCACGGGACTAACAAGACGATCGCGATCGGCCAGGAGTCCACCGCCGTCGAGGTGCTTAACGCGCTGCTCGCGCGGGCGAACGGTACGCCGGTCATTGAGGCGTCGGGGCCATCGTGACGTTCGATGTCACCCTGTTCACCGCCGCGTTCATCACACTCATAGTCATCATGGATCCGCCGGGCACGGTTCCGGTGTTCCTGGCGCTCGTCGGTAGGCGAGCGCCGAAGGCGCGCCATGGTGCGGCACGGCAGGCCGTCCTTGTCTCGTTCCTGGTGATCTCGTTGTTCGCGATCGCGGGCAACGCGATCCTGGCCTACCTCGGTATCGGCATCCCCGCATTGCAGGGCGCCGGCGGGCTGCTGCTGCTGCTGATCGCGCTGGACCTACTTGTCGGGCGCGAATCCGCGAGACCGGAGCAGGTAGCCGATGTCAACGTCGCGCTGGTGCCGCTCGGTACCCCATTGCTCGCAGGCCCAGGCGCGATCGCGGCGACCATCGTGTTCGTCAGGCAGGCCAACGGCGCGATGGGCTCCTACCTAGCACTGGCCGCCGCGATCGTCGCGGCGCACATCGTGCTCTACCTGGCGATGCGGTTCTCCGGCCTGGTGATCAAGTTGATCAGGGAGAGCGGCATCACCCTGCTCGCCAAGATCGCAGGCCTGCTGCTGGCGGCGATCGCGGTGGAGATGGTGGCGCGATCGGTCAACGGCTTCATCACGGGCGGGGTGTAGGACGCAGGGACCTGTGCTCCAATGCTGTCGGGGTGGCTGCGTACGGTTGGCGGCGTGCAAGGCCAATTGGGGTTCGACGGGATGCCGGAGCGGTTGGTCCGTGTCACGCCCGCCCGGTTGGCGACATGGGCCGACTGCAGGCGCCGGTACCGGATGACCTACCTGGATCACCCGACGCCGCCGCGCGGTGGGGCGAAGGCGCACAGCACGATGGGCGCCTGCGTGCACAACGCATTGCGCGCCTACTTCGGGTTGTCCGCGCCGCGGCGCACCCCGGAACGTGCGGCCGGTCTGCTGGTCAAATATTGGAAGGGCGATGGCTTCGCCGACGAGGATCAGTCGCGGCACTACCGGGATCGGGCCGCGGGCTGGGTATCGGACTACGTCGCCAGGCTCGACCCCGAGTTGGAACCGGTAGGGCTGGAGCGGTGGGTTGCCGCACCCGTCGGCAACCTGATCGCCGAGGGGCGGGTGGACCGCATCGACGAGCGTGGCGGCGAATTGGTGATCGTCGACTACAAGACCGGCAGGCACGGCCTGTCCTGCGGCGACGCCGCTAGCTCTCAGGCACTGGCGCTCTACGCGCTGGCCGCACGCCGCACCCTGCGCCGCCCGTGCACGCGCGTGGAGTTGCACCACCTGCCGACCGGGGCGGTGGCCGTGGCCGAGCACACCGAGGACACGCTCGCCAGGCAGTTGCACAGGGCAGAGGAACTCGCGAGGGAGTTCAGCATCGCCACCGAGGCATTGGCGGCCGGAGGGGCACCTGACGCGCTGTTTCCTCCGACGCTTGGCAGGCACTGCTCCTGGTGCGAGTTCCGGCGCAGCTGCCAAGAGGGGCGGGCCGCCGCGCCGGAGCAACCGGCGTGGGCCATGCTGGCACCGTGAGCAGGATCCGCCGAGTTTCCACCGAGACCGTGCCGGTGCCCGCACCGGCCAAGCCCGCGGTGGCGCCGCGTCGTCGGCTCGCATCCGCGATGTGGATCGTCACCACCGCGTTGGTACTGCTGGCGTTGCTGGTGATCGGTGGCGCCGCATTCAGCCGCACCAAGGGCATGGCTGGGCCGTCCACACTGGAAATCGCCGCGCACGTGGTCGGCGCGGTCGTAGCCGTGCTGCTGCAGCGCAGCATGCGCCGTGGCGCGCTGCTGACGCGGATGCTCGCCGCGCTCGCGATCGTGGCGGTGCTGGCGACCCTACTGTGGTTCTTCTGGTGGCACTAGGGGTTCTGGTGTCTTCAAGACCCCCAAACCCCACGCCCATTCGCGCCAGGTCGGAATCAACACATCGAGCAGGCCGGCGGGGTTCTCGACGTTCGGCGAATGGCGGGCAGCGGGCACGGTGTGGAAGGTCGCACCCAGCCTGGCTGCCATCTCGCGCTGGGCTGTCGGGGACCACGCATCGTCATCGGCCCCGCACAGTACCGCGCACGGCACGCTGTCCTCGCGCAGCTTCGCCGCCAACTCGTCGACCAGATCGGGTTCGGTGAGCAGTGCCGCGCCCATGCCGAGCAACCCCGCCGGTGTTGAGCTCAGGAACACCGTGCGCTCGAAATCCTTGACCTGCTGCGGCTTGGATCGCCAGCCTGGCGACTGCTCGGCGACCGCGCTGCGCAGCTCCCATGCCGCGGCGATGCCGCGCTCGCGCAGTAGCGGCTGCCCGGTGACCAGCGCCGCGCTGCGTGGCCCCTCCGGCAGCGCCGAGGGGCCGGAGTCCAGCAGTGTGAGGCCCGCGACAGCCGCCCCTGCCAGTACCGCGCCCCTCGCGACGAGGCCGCCGAAGGAATGCCCGAGTAGGACCACCTTCCGGTCGCCCGCAGCCAGCTTCTCCACCAGTTCGGCGATGACCGTTCCCAGCGCCGCAGGTAGGTAGGCGTCCTCACGCGCTGGACCGGGCGACTCGTACTGGCCGGGCAGATCGATCGCGACCACGTCGATACCCGATCCGGCCAGCTCGGCCAGCAGCGGAACGAAATCCTCCTTGCATCCGGTGTAGCCCGGTACCAGCAGGGCGGTACAGAGTGGGCTGGTTGAACTGGCCCGCAGCGCGGCCACCGGGCCGTATCGGCCTGCCAGGTCGACGCGCTCGGCCCGAGGCGGGTTGGGTTCGGAATGTGGCGACTGGGCAATGGTCACATTCGGTAGTTTGCCCTAGGGCCGCGAGGTTAGCGCGACGAGTGTGTCGCCGCGCTGTTCCAGCACGACCGGGCCCAGTGTCGACATCTCGACTTGCCCTCGGTACCCGTTCCGATCCACCGGGATGGTCGCAGCGCTCTTCCCGGTATGTTCGTCGGTCACGGCAAGCCCGCCGGGTACCGGCAGCAGTAGCCTGCCCGCGAAGACCGCGCCTGGACCGAGGGTCCCCTTAGCTGTCCACTGTGGACTAAGTGTGGAGCTGGACAGACTGATCGTCGATGATCCGGTGTACCAGTAGACGGCATCGCTGCCGGTGGTCGTCGGCACGACCATGAGCGACTTCGCGCGCGCGCCCGCGAAGTCGCTCGCGGGCAGGTGCAGCGGGTGCCGGGTGAGCAGCTTGCCGTTGTGGACATCGCGCACCTCCAACCGGTCGGGGAAAGCGACGGCAAGTCTTTCATCGGTCATCGTGACCAGCTTCGCCGCCCGACCGGCGAGCACGGTGGAGAACGCCACGTCCGGCTTGGACGAGTCCTTCGCCGTGGCCTGATAAACCGTCAGTCGCTCACCGTGCTCGCCCGCGCACTGTTCGAGCACACCGATGGCACCTGCCGAGGTTGCTTCCGAGCGGTGCACGCAGCCCGCGTGCGGCTGGCTGCCCGCGGTGTTGAAGTTCGGCACCTTGCCGTATTCCGTCGTCCTGACAAGGTCGGAGCGCCAGGTCTCGTTCAGCAGGCTGCCGGTCGCGGTGACGTAGGTGCCGTCGGATATCAGCCTGGTGTGGTCGTCGACATCGCCGTTGCGCTGCGGGCCTCGGGCCCCCGTAGTGGCGTTCAACGCGCTGACCTCACTGCACCAGCCCGAGCCCTTGCGGTACACCGCAATGGCCATTGACCAGGCGGAGGAGACGGTGCACAAGGACAGGTTGCGGGCGTAGCGCCAGCGCACCTTGCCGGTCAGCGGGTCGCGGCCCAGCACGTTGCCGTTGTCCCCCGTCACCACCGTGGGGCCGATGGCCAGCGGCACCGGGGTGGCAGCGCTCGGTGCGTGCCAGGCCACGCGCAATGCGGACGGCACGGTGCTCGGCGCCGGCGGAGTGGCCACGGAAGCGGGCCCAACCTGTGAGATGGTATGGCGCACGTCACTCTTGGCCCAGACCGTACCTGCGACCGCGAGGCAAGCGACGACGATCACGGTGAGCGTGACGTAGTCAGCCCTCGTCCGGAACCGCGTCCGTGCCACGCTCACTCCTCGCCGACAGGTGATCTTTAACGCCAGCGGACGAGCATACGGGCCAGGTGGTGAGCATCGTGTGACGGCGGCAGGCCGCCGCGCGCGGTCAGCTCGCGGAACTCTCCCCACCGGAGGTCCGCCCGGAAACGTCGGCGCCACCGCGGCGCCTGCGCCTGCGGCGTGTCGGGCGCCCGGGCTTCTCGGAGCCGCTCTCGGAGTTGGCTGAGCCGGTCTCCTCGGAGCCGTCGGGGGGTGCCGCACCGTTCCTGCGACGGCCGCGGCGTGCCGGGCGAGCGGGCTGCTCACCAGCGTCTGCCCTGCTTGAACCGCCGTTGGAACCACCAGAACGGCCACTGCCTCGGGTGCGCTGATGCTGGCGGCGTTCCGGGGCCCTGCGCTTGTGGCCGAGGTCCTCTTCGAACTCCGCGGACAGGCCCGCCCTGGTGCGCTTCGCGATCGGCAGCCTGCCGGTGGCGTCGTCGGGGATACCGAGCTCGGTGCGCAGATGCTTGGACGTGGAGTAGGTCTCGACCGGTTCCGGCTTGTCGAGCCCCAGCGCGTCGGAGATCGTCTTCCAGCGTGCCGCGTCGTCCCAGTCGACCAGCGTGACAGCGACGCCGGTCTTGCCTGCCCTGCCGGTGCGGCCGATGCGGTGCACGTAGGTCTTCTCGTCCTCAGGGCACTGGTAGTTGATGACGTGCGTGACATCGACCACATCGATGCCCCGCGCGGCCACATCGGTGGCGACCAGTACGTCGACCTTGCCGGAACGGAAGGCCCGCAACGCTTGCTCGCGAGCGCCCTGACCAAGATCACCGTGCACGGCTGCCGCCGCGAAACCGCGGTCGGCCAGTTCGTCGGACACCTTCTGCGCGGTGCGCTTGGTCCTGGTGAAGATCATCGTCAGGCCACGGTCTTCGGCCTGCAGTACCCGGCTGACCAGCTCGATCTTGTCCATCGAGTGTGCCCGGTAGATGAACTGCTCGGTGCGCTCGTGCACCGAGCCCGCGTCGTTCTCCTCGGCGCGGATATGGGTCGGCTGGCGCAGGAAGGTGCGGGCCAGCGTGATGATCGGGCCGGGCATGGTCGCCGAGAACAGCATGGTCTGCCGCTCGTCAGGCACCATCCGCAGGATGCGCTCGATGTCGGGCAGGAAGCCGAGATCGAGCATCTCGTCGGCCTCGTCGAGCACCAGGCCCTTGACCTTGCCGAGCACGAGATGCCGCTGCTCGGCGAGGTCGAGCAGCCTACCCGGCGTGCCGACCACCACGTCGATGCCGCGGTGCAGCGCTGCCACCTGCGGCTCGTAGGGGCGGCCGCCGTAGATCGCGAGTGTGCGCACACCGAGATGCTTTCCCGCCTCGGTGATATCACGGGTCACCTGTAGGCACAGCTCACGGGTTGGTACCACCACGAGCACCTGCGGGGTTCCGTCACCCGGTATCTCGATGCGCTGCAGCAGCGGCACGCCAAAACCGAGGGTCTTGCCCATACCGGTGCGCGCCTGGCCGATGAGATCCTCACCGGCGAGCGCCAGCGGCAGGGTCAGCTCCTGGATGGCAAAGGTCCGCTCGATACCTGCTTCCGCAAGGGAGCGCACGATTTCCGGGTGGACGCCGAGTTCGGCGAAGGTCGGTGCACCCGTGCTGACCGGCGCGTCGCCGGACAGCGGGTGCGAGGTGTCGGTAGGGGGAAGGCCGGCTTCGCTGTGTTCCAGATCGACCGGATCGAGCGCGTTGTCGTTGTTGTCGTCTTGGTGTGATGCACTGGCAGTCAGGGTGATCGCCTCTCTAGTAGTGACGCATACCACCGCTCGACTGCTGCTCGACCGCACCGAGACGCTTCTGCCTCTCGGAAGTGTCCCCATGTCCGTGCGGGAGCACTGCCGGGGTACGCGTTGCCTGTTGTGCGGCACCTGCGGCGATTCGGTGCGGTAATCCCACAATCCGGCACTGCTCGATGCGCTGACACAACTAGTCGATGACATTCTACCTGGTCGCCCCGGGTGAGCAAGGTCGGACACCCCGACGGATAGTCTCGCAAGCATGAGCGAGGGCGCGCGGGACGTGGAAATCAGGCAGGGCGTTGTTGACCTGCTGGGGGTGCTCGGCTACGGCGAACTCTCGGCGTTCGACCGGATGGCGGAGGACGCCCGTCAGGCACCCACGCTGCCCGGCAGGGCAGCGCTCTCGGAGATGGCGGCCGCCGAGATCGGCCATTACGGGATGCTGGAACGGCATCTCGCCGTT
>JBOHEL010000282.1:0-6677 GCA_050700995.1 Sciscionella sp.
GTAGCGACTATCTCCTACCCGTGGGTTGCCGAGGCGCTGCGGGTATTGCGCGCAGGTGCCGGGCATTGGACCTTCGTGTCCAGCATCAGCGTGTATAACGATATATCGACCTTGAATCAGCGACCGGACGCTCCAGTGCTCGCACCGAAACGACTGGCCGGTGACGCCGAGACCGGCGTGGACCCCGATCTGTATGGAGCGGTCAAGGTCGCCAGTGAGGACGCGGTGCGGGAGGCGATGGGTGAACGCGCGTTCGTGGTGCGGCCCGGCCTGATCACCGGCCCCGGCGACATGACCGACCGATTCGGCTACTGGCCAGCGCGGATGTCCGGCGGCGGTCGCGTGGTGGTGCCCGACACCCCTGAGCTGCAAGCGCAGTATGTGGACGTGCGCGATCTGGCGGCCTGGATCGTCGAGGCCGGTGAGCGGCGACTGACCGGCACCTACGACGGAGTCGGACCATCCCAGCCGCTACCGGAACTGCTGGCGGAAGTGGCGAAGGGCTTCGACGTCGAACTGGCACCGGTATCGGGCCACGCGCTGACCGCGGCGGCCGTGCGGCCGTGGGCGGGCCGTCGGTCGCTGCCACTGTGGCTGCCGGACACCCACCTCGGCATGTGCGCGCACGACGCGGAACCGGCGCTGAGGGCAGGACTACGACCGCGCCCACTGGCCGACGCGGTGTCCGCGGCGCTGCAACACGAGCGCGCGCTCGGGCTGGCGCGCGAACGCGAAGCCGGGCTCACCGCGGCCGAGGAGTCCGAGGTACTCGCGGGGCTGCACTGAACATCAGCACTGGCGTTCCTGGGCCGGGCGGGGAAGGGTGTCACCGACAGCCAGCGCCGTGATACCAGGAGGCCACATGGGCAACGAGGAGACCTTCGACTACGTGATCGTCGGCGCGGGCAGCGCGGGCTGCGTGCTGGCCAACAGGCTGACCGAAGACCCGGGTACCAGGGTGCTGCTGCTGGAAGCGGGCGGCGAGGACACCGCGGATGAGATCCACATCCCGGCAGCGTTCGCCTCGCTGTTCAAGACAAAATGGGACTGGAACTACCAGACCGTCGAGCAGAAGCACATGGCAGGCAACACCGCCTACTGGCCGAGAATGAAGGCGCTGGGCGGCTGCTCCTCGATGAACGCGATGATCTACATCCGAGGCAACCGCGCCGACTACGACGACTGGCGGGATTCGGCGGGTGCCACCGGCTGGTGCTACGACGACGTGCTGCCCTACTTCAAGCGCGCGGAGCACAACACCAGGCTGATCGACGATTACCACGGCACCGGCGGCCCGCTACACGTGGAAGATCGCCGCTACACCCACGAGCTCTCCGATGCCTGGGTGGAGTCCGCCGTGGTCTGGGGGCTCAAACGCAACGACGACTTCAACGGCGCGGAGCAGCAGGGCGCAGGCAACTACCAGGTGACCTGCCGTCGCGGCCACCGCTGGTCGACGGCAGACGCCTACCTGCGTCCCGCGATGAAACGGCAGAACCTGATAGTCCGCACGAATGCGCTGACCACGAAGGTGCTTTGCTCCGGCGGTCGGGCGACAGGCGTGACCTACTCCCGCTCCGGCGTCGAGCACACGGTGATGGTCCAGGCCGAGGTGCTGCTGTCCGGGGGCAGCATCAACTCGCCGCAGTTGCTGATGCTCTCGGGCATCGGGCCCGCCGCGCACCTGCGTGAACTGGATATCGATGTGGTCCTCGATGCGCCGGGTGTCGGCGAGAACCTACACGACCATCCGGCCGCCCCGCTGATCTGGACCACGCACGGCACCACCGACCTGGCAGCACTGGCCACACCCGCCCAACTGGTGCGCTGGCAGCTCACCGGGCGCGGGCCGCTGGCCTCCAACGTCGGTGAGGCAGGCGCGTTCTTCTCCACGGAAGGCATCGACGGGGCTCCCAACATGCAGGTTCACGTCGCGCCGACGGTGTTCTACGACAACGGTATGCGCGAGCCGAACTGCGATGGCTTCACCTGCGCAGCCACCCTTGTCGACGTAGCGAGCCGCGGAAACCTGCGGTTGCGTTCCTCCGACCCGCGCTGGCGGCCGTTGATCGATCCCGCCTATTACTCGGAGCCCTCCGATATGGACGCGATGATCGCGGGCATCAGGGCGCTGATAGAGATCGGCGGCCAGTCGCCGCTCGCGAAGTACCTGGGCGCGCCCCTGCTGCCCGGGCGGCTCGACCTCTCGAACGGCGCGCTCGCCGACCACATCAGGGCATGGACACAGACCCTGTACCACCCGGTCGGTACCTGCGCGATGGGCAGCGGCGAGCAGGCCGTGGTCGACCCGGAGCTGCGGGTGCGCGGCCTCGACGGGCTACGCGTGGTGGACGCCTCCGTGATGCCGGTGGTGACGCGCGGAAACACCAACGCCGCCACGATCATGATCGCGGAGAAAGCCGCCGACCTCATCCGCGGCCGAGGAAAAAGCCAAGCGCGGGAGGAGAAGATCACTCGTCAGCGTTTGCCGTAGAGCACCGTGATGAGCTTGCCCACCGTGGCGTCGGTCTTCTCGGTGCGGGCGAAGGTGGTCAGCGCCAGCGGTGGGCGGAAACGCTGCCGGGCGATCGCCTTCGCCCTGGTGAACTCGCGCAACCCGTCCGCACCGTGAATCCGGCCGAACCCGGAGTCGCCGACACCGCCGAACGGCAACGACGGGATGGCGGCGAAGGAGATCACCGAGTTCACCGCCGTCATCCCCGATCGCAACCTGCGCGCCAGTTCCGTGCCGCGCGCCTTGGCGAAGACAGTGGCACCCAACCCGTAGCGGGAGGCGTTCGCCCGCTGGACCGCCTCATCCATATCGCGCACCTTCGCGATGGTCAGCGTGGGTCCGAAGGTCTCCTCGGTCACGGCCTCCGAGTTCTCGGGAACATCGAGCAGCACGGTGGGCTGCACGAACCGATCGCCGACGGCGTCCACCCCACCGAGGACCGCGCGACCACCCCGCGCCAGCGCATCGGCGATATGCCTGCGGATGACCTCCAGCTGCGACGGCATCGTCATCGGCCCGTATTGCGCGTCCGCATCGGCCCCGGCACGCAGCCCGCCTGCCTTCGAGACCACCTTCGCGACGAACTCCTCGTGCACCCGCTCGTGGACATACACCCGTTCCACGCCGATACAGGTCTGACCCGCGTTGGACATCCCGCCCCATACCGCGGCGTCGGCCGCCGCCTCGATGTCGGCGTCCGCGTCGACGAGCAGCGCGTCCTTGCCGCCCGCCTCGATCAGTACCGGAGTCAGCGTCTCCGCGCAGGCGGCCATGATCTTCTTGCCGGTCGCGGCCGAACCGGTGAAGGCGATCTTGTCTACCCCGGAACGGCACAGCGCGGCACCCGTCTGCCCATACCCCGTGATCGTTCCTAACACCGGCTGCTCAGGCACGACCTGCGAGAACGTGTCAGCAAGCCAGGCACCGACGCCTGGGGTGTGCTCGCTGGGCTTGAACACCACGGCGTTGCCTGCCGCCAGCGCGTAAGTGATCGAGCCGATCGGGGTGAACACCGGATAGTTCCACGGACCGATCACGCCGATGACGCCGAGCGGCAGGTACTCCACGCTCGCCGACTGGTTGGCCATCAACAGACCAGGGGACCGTCGGTGCCTGCCGAGCACCTTCTTGGCGTGCTTCGCGGCCCAGTTGATGTGGTCGATCGCCAGCACGATCTCCAGCATGGCGTCGGAGTGCGGTTTGCCGGTCTCGGCGTGCACCACGTCGGCCAGCTGGTGTGCGCGGCGGGTGATGACGCCCCGCCAACGCACCAGACGCTGCTCACGGTCGGCGAAGGACAACTCCGACCACCAGTTGGCGGCGATACGCGCGGCGTCGACGGCCTTGCCGACCTGCTCGGCGTCGTGAATCGGATGCGTGCCGACTACCTCACCGGTCGCGGGGTCAAGCGAGTCGAATGTGGTGGCCTGTGCGGTGCTCATATGACGAACGCTACCGCCCAGTAGGGTCAGGGTCCACGGCTAGGCTGGAACCGCTCGCCGATACCCGAGGAGTGTGCCGAATGCAGATCGTCCACTATGGACATTCGTGCGTGCTACTCGACACCGGTTCGGCGCGGCTGCTCATCGACCCTGGGTGCTTCTCATCCGGCTTCGAGGCACTCAACGACCTCGATGTCGTTCTCATCACCCACCAGCACGCCGATCACGTCGACACCGGGAAGTTGGTCGCATTGCTGGCTGGCAACCCACGCGCAACGCTCGTCACCGACTCCGGCACCCGAGCCGCCATCGCCGAACTGGATACCGACTCACGCACGGTCCAGCCCGGCGATGTGCTGGAGTTCGGCAGTTCGGTGGTGCACGTTGTCGGTGGCCAGCACGCCATCATCCATCCAGACATCCCGGTGGTACGCAACTGTGGGTACCTCATTGACCACGGTGCGTTCTACCACCCCGGCGATTCGCTGTTCATCCCGGAGCAGCGGGTCGACGTGCTCGGGTTGCCGACGGGTGCGCCGTGGCTGAAGAGCTCCGAAGCCGTCGACTTCCTGCGCGCCGTGAAGCCGAGGGTCGCCGTCCCCATCCACCAGGCGGTGCTGGCGACGCCGGAGATCTGGTATGGCCAGTTCAGCAACCTCGCGCCGAAAGGCGCCACCGTCGAGGTACTGCCGCAGGGTGAGCCCGCGCAGCTCTAGCGGTAACTCTGTTGCAGGATCAGACCGTTGCCGTCGGGGTCCTGTAGCCGGATGAAGCGGCCCCACGGCACCGTCACGATGCCCTCCCCGAGGTCGACGCCACGTTCGGCCAGCGCCGCGTGCACCGAGTCGACATCGACCACCTCGAACATCAGCCCCTGCAACGAACCAGGGTGAAAGGTCGAATACGAGTTGGTGAGCGCCAGTTCGGTGCCGCCGCCGGACGGCCGCACCATCAGCCAGCGTTCACCTTCGCCGAACGGGGCATCCACGGTCACCGTGAAGCCAAGCGTTTCGAGGTAGAAAACCTTGGCGCGGTCCTGATCCGCCACCGGCACCGGCACCACCGAGACCTGCATAAACACCACCATCAATGCTCGCCGTATCGCGTGACTGCCAGCATCCCGCATCCGTACCCGAACCGTCGAGCGCAAAGCGAAATCCGGTCGCGGCCGCCACCCCGGTCAGCCATGCTGTGCACATGCTGATCAGGCAAGCCACGACAGACGACTGGGCAGCGATCTGGCCGTTCCTGCGCCGGATCGTGGCCGCGGGCGAAACCTTCTGCTGGGACCGCGATCCGAGCGAGGCAGATGCCCGCGCGCAGTGGATGCAGGAGGCCCCAGGCCGCACACTCGTCGTCGTTGACGAGGACGGCACCGTGCTCGGCACCGCGGAGATCCACCCCAACCACGGCGGAGGAGCAGCGCATGTCGCCAACGCAGGCTTCATGATCGACCCCGCACAGGCCGGGCGCGGGGCTGGCCGGGCGCTCGGGCGTTACGTCATCGAGCAGGCGCGCGCCGACGGTTACCGTGCGATGCAGTTCAACGCGGTGGTCGAAACGAACACGGCGGCTGTCGCGTTGTGGCGCTCGCTCGGCTTCGAGGTACTCGCGACGGTGCCCGAAGCCTTCCACCACCCGGTCGAAGGCTACGTGGGCCTACATCTGATGCACCGCCGCCTGTAGCTACTCGCCCCGTTCTGCTAGCGGCCTGGCCAGTCTGCGAGGTCACGGCCGGTGATGCGCTGATACGCCTCGACGTAGCGGGCGCGGGTGGCCGCGACCACGTCTTCGGGTAGCGGCGGCGGCGCTATGTTGGCGGCGCGGTCCCAGCCGGAGGCCGGTGAGGTCAGCCAGTCCCGCACGTACTGCTTGTCGAATGAGGGCTGCACCCGTCCTGGGGTGTAGCTATCGGCAGGCCAGTAGCGGGAGGAATCGGGGGTGAGTACCTCGTCGGCGAGTACCAGTTCGCCGCGATCGTCGACGCCGAACTCGAACTTGGTGTCAGCAAGGATCACGCCGTGCTCAACAGCGTAACCGGCCGCGCGCCGGTACACCGCGAGTGTCAGCTCCCGCAGCTCCTTCGCCCGATCGGCACCGACCGTGTCGACGACCGCTTCGAAGGGCACGTTCTCGTCGTGGTCACCAAATTCGGCCTTGGTGGCCGGGGTGAAGATCGGCTCCGGTAGCTCGGACGCCTCGTCCAGCCCAGCAGGGAGTGCCACGCCGCAGATCTCGCCGGTGCGCCGGTAGTCGATCAGCCCGGAGCCGGTGAGGTAACCGCGCGCGACGCATTCCACCGGGAACATCTCCAGCCGTCGCACCAGCAGCGCCCTGCCGAGCACCTCATCGGGGATGCGTGGATCTTCCACGGCGACGAGATGATTGGGCACCAACTCGGCGAGCAGTTCGAACCAGAACACGCTCATCGCGGTGAGCACCCGCCCCTTGTCGGGGATCGCGGTTGGCAGCACCCAGTCGTAGGCGGAGATCCGGTCGGAAGCGACGAACAGCAGGTGGTCGTCGTCCACGGCGTAAAGCTCGCGGACCTTGCCGGTGGCGACGAGCGGATAATCGGAAAGCGCAGGCACGGTTCGACAGCCTACGTGCCAAGGTCGGGTTTGGGGGTCTTGAAGACACCCTAACCCCCGTCGGCGGGCCACACTTGTCCTATGCGCTACGACTGGGTCAGCTTCACCACAGACTACGGGCTCTCCGAC
>JBOHEL010000283.1:0-6675 GCA_050700995.1 Sciscionella sp.
GCCGGGAGGCCGGTGGGTGTTCGCGGTGACACATCCACTGCGGTGGATCTTCCCTGACGATCCCGGCCCCGACGGGCTCACGGTCAGCCAGTCGTATTTTGACCGAACCCCGTACGTCGAGGTCGACACGGACGGGCGGCCCACCTACGTCGAGCACCACCGCACCCTCGGCGACTACGTCGGCCAACTCGCCGAAGCCGGACTGCGGCTGGAGCGCCTCGTCGAGCCGGAATGGCCCGAGGGGCACCTCAAGGAATGGGGCCAGTGGAGCCCGCTGCGCGGGAGGTACTTCCCTGGCACCGCGATCTTCTGCACCAGCAAGGCAAGGTAGATCTGGTGACCGAGCTGAGCTCGCTGGTCGAGCAGCAGTCGGCCGCCCACTTGGCCCTTGACCCGCTGCTCCCACCCGCCTTCGAGCCTCCGGAGGGAGAGGTGCTCACCGCACACGTGCCCGGCGGTGAGCGGGTGGCTGGGGTGCTGACAAGAACCAGGGTCGAGGCAGGCACGCTGCCCAGCCTGTGGTCGGCTCAGGAGGTCTCGGAACTACACCCGCTTGTCGGCTCGGCGGGCGCTGCGGGGGTGGCGGAGCTGCTGGCTCGATGGCGCTCCGCGCTGGGATCATCGATTTCCGACTCGGCATGCCTGCTGCACTGGCCGAGCCGGGACGCCGCGACGGCGCGGGTGCTGCTCGACCACGGCTTGATACCGCTGACCGTGCTTGCTGTGCGGACAGCACCGCCACCCGCGCCAACGCCGGCACGCACCGTCACCATTCGCCCCGTCGGTGAGTCGGATCTGGAGGTGGCGGTGGGGATCGAGATGACGGAACTGTGCTACTCCGCGCAGGTGGGCGGCGCCGTGCTGCGCGGTGATGCCGAGCAGCTCAAGCGCAAGGCACTGCGCTATCGGTTCGGCAGCGGCGATCTGCTGCGGCTCGCGGAGTTCGGCGGGGTCCCGGTGGCGCTCGCCGAGTGCCGGATCGTCGAGCATGCCGAGTCCGAGGGCCGTGGCCACCGGGTAAACGCCGGGCGGTGGGGTTACGTGAATTGCGCCAGCGTGGTTCCCGTGGCGCGCGGCAAGGGCATCGGCAGGCAGTTGATGACCGCCGTGCACCGCGAGCTGCACCAGGCCGGGGCGACGGCGAGCTATCTCTACTACAACCCACCCAACCCGCTGTCCTCGGTGTTCTGGCCGCGGCAGGGCTACCGCCCGCTGTGGACGTTGTGGGAGGTACGCCCCGCGGGCGCACTGCGCTGAGTGGCGGTATCGCTCGTGCGGGTGACTTGTGCGGGCTCACACCTGATTCGAGTTGCGAAACCTGGATGCCTGCCGCACTATTTGAACTGACCGGTCAGTTCAAGGAGTGATTGTGGAGATCCACGCCAGGAATATCGCGGTTCATGGCCCGCACGGGCAGTTGCTGCCCGCGACCTCGCTGCGCGTGGCCGAGGGCCAGGTCGCGCTCGTCAAGGCGGGCAGGCAGGAAGCGACGGCGTTCGCGCTGGCTATCTCGGGGCGGCTGGAACTCACCACAGGTGCGGTGCTGCTCGACGGGGAGGCCGACGAGCAGGCGTTGCGCAGGCTCGTCGCCGTCATCGACTCACCCGAGGTCAGCGAACCCGAAGCGGCGCTGCCGCTCTCCGCGGTAGTCGCCGAGGAGATCGCCTACACCGGGGGCTCCGCCGACCGCAACGCAGTGGACGAATGGCTGCACAAACTCGGTGCCGAGCGCTACGCCACGGCCAGGTTCGAGTCGGTGCCACCAACCCTGCGCGTGGAGATCCTCACCGCGCTGGCGGCAGCGAGGCCAGGTGTGCGGGCACTAGTGCTCGACCGCCCGGACAGGCATGCCGAGGACGACCCGAGCAGTTGGTGGCCGAGCGCGATCCGCCACGCCAAGCGCGGGCTCGCGGTGGTGGTGCTGTGCTCACCTGCGATAGCCAGGCTGATGGGCGTGCCATCCGCCACCATCGGATTACTGGACCAGCCTGACGCGATCGTATTGGCCCCCGATCCACCGGCTGACGCCGCAAGCACGCAGACCCTGCCAACCCTGGCGGAGAGGGGTGCCGATCAGTGACCGCCATCAGGCTTGCCATCAATGAGCTGCGCAGGTTCACCACCGGGCGGCTGCCCAAGCTCGCGCTCGTCGGGCTCTTGCTGGTGCCGCTGCTCTACGGCGCCATGTACGTCTACGCGAACTGGGATCCCTACGGGCGACTCGGCAACATCCCTGTCGCACTGGTCAACGCCGACACCGGAGCGAAAGGCCCTGACGGCAAGGTCGTGAACGCCGGCGATGAGGTCACCGGCAAGCTGGAACACTCCGGCAAGTTCGAATGGCATCAGGTCGATTCCGCGGCAGCCGAGCAGGGCGTGCGCGACGGCACGTACGCCTTCTCGTTGACCATGCCGAAGGACTTTTCCACCGCGTTGGTCTCGCCTGCCAACTTCCAGCCCAAGCAAGGGCTCATCACGCTGACCACCAACGATGCCAACAACTATCTGGTGCGCACGATCGCCGACAACGTCCTCAGCGAGGTCCGCAAGGCCGTTGCGGAGCGGGTCGGGACGCAGGCGGCGGAGCGGCTACTCACCGGCTACTCCACCATTCACGATCAGCTGAGCCGGGCGGCGGACGGCGCCACCCAGCTTGCCAACGGCAGCAAGCAGCTCAGCGACGGCCAGCGCAAGCTGCGTGACGGCTCGAGCACCGCGGCCGACGGCGCCTCGCAGCTCTACTCGGGACTTTCGACGCTGCGTGCCAAGACCAGTGCCCTACCTGGCCAGACCAGCGGCCTGGCCTCCGGCGCGAAACAGGTCGCCTCGGGCACGGCGCAGGTAGCAGGCGTCGGCAACCAGATCTCCTCGGCGGCCGACGGGTTCGCCGCGCAAATCGACAGCACGAATGGGCAGATCGCCGGGCGCATGAAGCAGGACGGCTTCAGTGATGGTCAGATCAACAAGGTGATGGGGATCGTGGGAGATCTCCGGCAACCGCTCGACGCGGCGCACAGCAAGATCACCGATGCCAAGAACAAGCTCAACGCACTCAACGCGGGCGCGCAGCGAGTGTCCTCGGGTGCGTCCCGGCTGGCGGGCGCGGCGCCTGCGCTGGCGAGCGGTATCGACCAGGCGGCATCGGGCGCGCGGCAACTCGCGACGGGTACCGGCAAGCTCAGGGACGGCGAGAACCAGGCGGTGCCCGGGACCGACAAGCTGCACGACGGGGCCACCCAGCTACAGCGAGGGCTCAAACAGGGTCTCGGGCAGGTACCCAACCCGAACGCCAACGCCCGCAACGCCACCGCGAAGACCATCGCGGATCCCACCGCCGTACGCAACATCGGCGACGCACAGGCCGCAACCTATGGCGCGGGCCTGTCGCCGTTCTTCCTGGCGCTCGCGGCATGGATCGGGGCGTTCGTACTGTTCCTGCTGTTCAAGCCGCTGTCCTCGCGGGCGCTGGTGGCCGGGAAGTCCGCGGCGACCACTGTGCTCGGCGGCTGGCTCCCGACCGCCGCGATGGGGGTGGCGCAGATGGTGATCCTCTACGCCGTGGTCACGCTCGCGGTCGGGCTGCATCCCGAGCTACCGCTTGCCACCCTTGGCTTCCTGCTGTTCGCCTCAATCTCCAACGTGGCACTGATCCACGGGTTGAACGCGTTGCTCGGCGCGGTCGGGAAGTTCCTCGGGCTGGTGCTGCTGATCTTGCAGCTGGCCTCGGCAGGGGGCACGTTCCCCTGGCAAACCATTCCCGACGTGCTCTATCCACTGCACTTCCTGCTTCCGATGGGCTACGTGATCGACGGGCTGCGCCACCTGATGTACGGCGGGTCACTCGGCGGCCTCGGGTTGGACGTGGCGGTGCTCGCTGGTTGGCTGCTCGCTGGGCTCGGGATGGGGCTGCTCGCCGCACGCAAGCAGCGGGTATGGACGCCCGCGAGGCTGCACCCGGAACTCGCGCTGTGAGCGGCCAACGACCGGCGCGCACCAACGCCACGAAGCAGAAGCTGTTCGATGCCGCGCTGCGGCTCGTCGGTGAACGCGGCGTTGCGGGGGTGACGGTGGAGGAGATCGCGGCGGAGGCGGGAGTCGCGAAAGGCACCGTTTACTACAATTTCGGCAGCAAGGACGGCCTCATCGACGCACTGCTGCACTACGGCATCGAGCTGCTGGCGATTCAACTGCACAAAGCCGACGTCGAACCCGATGTCAGTGTGGCCGTGGCGCTGCTCGTCGAACGCGCGCTGGTGTTCTTCCTGGAGTACTCGGCGTTCGCGCAACTACTTGTGACGGAACTGTGGCGAACGCCAGGAAACTGGCATGCCACGCTCATGCCGCTGCGGGAGGAGATCGTCTCGATCATCCGGCGACAGTTGCAGCGCGCAGCGGATGCCGGGCGGTTCCCGCCCGACGCGGATGTCGGGACGGCCGCGGCCGCGTTATTCGGCACACTGCTGGTCGTCGCGCTGGACTGGCGGGTGTTCCGACCAGACCGCTCGCTCGCCGAGGTGCGTGACTCGGTCCTTGTCCTGGTGCGCGGCCTCACCGTCGCACCCACCAGCTAGCGTCCCTTGGTCGCTAGGCGATCCATTGGGAGGTCAGGGGTGCAGGGCCCAGGGCCGGAGTTCACCGACCTGGTGCAGCATCGGGGGGCGACCCGACAGCGCCCGCCGCACCGCCGCCAGCACCCCGTCTGCGATCTCGGCGTTGGTCAACCAGCGGACGCGCCCACCGGAACGGACGAAGCCGAGCACAACCTGCTGTGTCGGATGTCCTGGCAACTTGGGCTCGGGACATCCGGTGAGCGGGTCGGCCGCGGCGCTGCCGTGCACCTCGATCACAGGCGCACTCGACCGCAGGAGGGTGGCCAGTGCCCGCAGCACCGCTCGACGGTAGCTGCTGTGAACCCAGACCACCAGCAGATCCGCGGCGCCACCGAGGGCGTCACGGGCCCCCTCGGTGAACGCCTCGGGGTCATTCCAGTCTGCGGGCACCCAGAGCGCTCGCCGCGCGCCTGCCTGGTCGCGATCCGGGATCGGTCCATATCTCCGGCTCGGGGTGACCACGTGCCAGCCGTCGGCGACCAGCGTTGCGGTGCACCCTGAGAGCATCCCGCTACCGCCAACGACGAGTGCCCGTCCGGTCACGGCCTCATCATCCACTGTGGACCCGATCTGTCGCTCGCCATCGCTCATCCACGTTACCTCCGCCGCGCCAGGAACGGCAGGCCTGAAACTCAGCCGTGAACTGGCTGAGCACGGTCCACTTCGCGACGTTCGGTGAGGCTGAACGAGTTGCGGCGTTCGTCCCGGAACACCGCTACCACCCGCTCAGTGCGCGGCGTCATCCCAGGACCCGCCGAACCCGACAGAGACGTCCAGCGGCACATCGAGCCGATGGGCGGTACCCATCTGCTCACGCACCAACGCCTCCACCCGCTCGCGCTCACCGTCCGCGATCTCCAGCACCAACTCGTCATGCACCTGCAGGAGCATCCGGCTGCGCAGCTCGGCCGCGGCCAGTGCCCGATGCACGCCGAGCATCGCCACCTTGATGATGTCGGCGGCGCTACCCTGGATCGGTGCGTTGAGTGCCATCCGCTCGGCCATTTCCCTGCGCTGGCGGTTGTCACTGTTCAGGTCTGGGAGGTACCGGCGGCGCCCGAGGATGGTCGCGGTGTAGCCATCCTTGCGCGCTTGATCAACGAGTGACCGCAGGTAATCGCGAACTCCACCGAACCGGGCGAAGTACTCGTCCATCAGCGCACGCGCCTCCTCTGCGGAGATGTGTAGCTGCTGGGAGAGACCGTAAGCGGACAGGCCGTATGCAAGCCCGTAGTTCATCGCCTTGATCTTCGCTCGCTGCGCGCCCGTCACCTCACCTGGATCAACCGCGAACACGTTGGCTGCGGTGGCTGCGTGGAAGTCCACTCCGCTCTGGAACGCCTGGATCAGTGCCTCGTCCCGGGACATGTGCGCCATGATCCGCATCTCGATCTGGCTGTAATCGGCAGTCATCAGTTCGAGGTAGCCGTCACCGACGACGAAGGTGCGCCGGATGGTGCGGCCCTCCTCGGTGCGAATCGGGATGTTCTGCAGGTTGGGTTCGGTGGAGGACAACCTGCCGGTAGCCGCGATGGTCTGGTTGAACGTGGTGTGAATGCGGCCGTCTTCGGCGACCGACTTGAGCAGGCCGTCGACGGTCGTCTTGAGCCTGGTGGCGTCGCGATGCTCCAGCAGGTAGGAGAGGAAGGGGTGCTCGGTCTTCTCATAGAGCCCGGCGAGCGCCTCCGCGTCTGTGGTGTACCCGGTCTTGGTGCGCTTGGTCTTCGGCATCTGCAACTCGTCGAACAGCACGACCTGCAACTGCTTCGGGGAACCGAGGTTGATCTCCCTGCCAATTACGCCGTATGCCTCCTGCGCCGCCTGCTTCACCCTGGCGGCAAAATGCGCTTCCAGGGCGACGAGGCGCTCGGTGTCCATCGCGATGCCGACGCCCTCCAACTCGGTCAACACCGCCAGCAGCGGCAACTCCAGCTCGGTGAGTAGTGATTGCCCGCCGATACCGGCCAGCGCGGAATCAAGCGCGTCCGCAAGCTCCATGATCGCCGTGGCTCGCAACATCTCCGCCCGCGCTGTACGCTCCGCGTCCGCGCCCTCCTCTTCGAGC
>JBOHEL010000284.1:0-6665 GCA_050700995.1 Sciscionella sp.
GACCTGAACAGGGCGTTCGAGGGCACGCAGTCGATGGCCAAGCGCAGCTTCGGCTCAGACCGCGTCTTCATCGAGAAGTTCGTCTCGGCCGCACGCCATGTTGAGGTCCAGGTGCTTGGTCAGGCCGATGGCTCGGTGATCGTGCTCGGCGAACGCGACTGCTCGGCGCAACGCAGGCACCAGAAGCTTGTCGAGGAAAGTCCCGCGCCGCACCTTGCCGAAGCGACCCGGCAGCGCATGCACGACAGTGCCGTCAAGGCCGCCAAGCGGGTCGGCTACCTCAATGCCGGCACCGTCGAGTTTCTCCTGGACGCCATGACCGGTGACTTCGTGTTCCTGGAGATGAACACGCGCATCCAGGTGGAGCACCCGGTCACCGAGTTGACCCATGGGGTGGATCTCGTCGAGCAGCAGTTGGCCGTCGCGCAAACGGGCGCCGCCACTGGGGACTTCGGCGCCGCTCGCGGACACGCGATCGAGATCCGCGTCTGCGCCGAGGACCCGAAGCGCTTCTTCCCGTGCCCAGGAACCATCGATGAATGGGTGGAGCCGACCGGCCCCGGTATCCGGGTGGATGCCGGGTACGGCGCGGGGAACACCGTGACACCGTATTTCGACTCTCTGCTGGCCAAGGTGTGTGCCTTCGGTGAGACACGTGAGGTGGCTCGGCAGCGGGCCGTGCGGGCTCTGGAAACCTTCGTGGTTACCGGCGTGCGGACCAACCTTCCCTTCCTGCGACACCTGCTGGGGTCAGAGGAGTTCGTGAGTGGCCGATACGACACCAACGTGATCGACGCCGTGAAGGCGGCCAAGTCCGACGCGAGCAAGAGGAGTTAAGTATGGCCGAGACAATTCAGGCCGACATGAACGCCAGAGTCTGGAAGATTCTGGTGGCCCCGAGCGACCGGATCGAGGAAGCGACGCAAGTGATGATCCTTGAGTCGATGAAGATGGAAATCCCGATCATCGCCGAGACCGCCGGGATCGTGGTGAAGCTACTCGTGTCCGAGGGCGACAACGTCACGCCCGGTCAACCCCTCGTCGACGTGGCAGCGGGGTGAGTGACATGTCGATGAAGGGATGGTGCGTCACCGCCCTTGGCGAGCCTCACGTCGCGATGACACTGGCAGATATTGATGTTCCGCAACCAGGGCCCGCGCAGGTGTTGGTCCGGGTACATGCCAGTGCGGCTAACTTCGCCGACGCGCTGATGTGCCGGGGCGAGTACCAGATTCGCCCCGAGCTGCCGTTCACCCCGGGTGTGGAGCTTTGCGGGGAGGTCGTCGCCGTCGGCCAAGGGGTTAGCAGGCTGAGCGTGGGCCAGCGGGTCCTTGGCCTGTCTTCGTTGCCACACGGCGGCTTCGCCGAGTTCGCACTGATGAACGAGGTCACCACCCATGATGCGCCGCGGTCGCTCGACAACGCCGAAGCTGCTGCCTTCTTCCTTGGCTATCAGACGGGCTGGTTCGGACTGCACCGCCGCGCGCGGTTATGCCCTGGCGAGACCCTGCTGGTGCATGCCGCCGCAGGCGGCGTTGGTAGCGCGGCCATCCAGCTCGGCAAGGCTGCTGGCGCCAGGGTGATCGGGGTGACCGGGGGGGCCGAGAAAGCCGAGTATGCCAGAAGACTCGGCGCCGACGTCGTTGTCGACCGCCGGTCGGAGGACTTCGTGGAGGTCGTTAAGCGCGAGACGGAGGGTCGTGGCGCCGACGTGATATACGACCCCGTGGGTGGCGAGGTGTACGAGCGCTCGACCAAATGCGTCGCGTTCGAGGGCCGGATCTTGGTTGTGGGGTTCGCCAGCGGGACGATCCAGAAGGTGGCGCTCAACCATGCACTTGTGAAGAACTATTCGATCCTGGGCCTGCATTGGGGCCTGTACAACAAGGTCGATCCGACTGCGGTGGCCGCGTGTCACCGGGAGCTCACAGCGCTCTCCGACAGCGGCGCTATCGGGCCGTTCGTCAGCGGGCGTTTCGGTATTGAAGAGACGGCCAACGCGCTTCAGCGGCTGGCTGATGGCAAGACGGTCGGCCGTCTCGTGTTCGAAATGTGACGGTGGTTGCGAAGATCGATCGGAACCGTCACGGTAGTTGGTCGTGGTAGTCGGCAGCTCGGCCGCCGGTTGCGGGGGCTGAGCGTGGCAAACGGCGATCGCTGCTCAACCCATCGCTGACCTGGGTTGAGGCACATGGCCACAAATGGCCTCGCAGCTAACCGATCTCTTGAGAATGTCGAGGAGTACACAATGGACCTGAATATTGCGGATGCGGAGTGTCCCCACCTCCGTCAGTACAGCCTCGTTCCGCCCGCCGAGCGTCCGCTCGACGAGCCTGCCTACTTCGGCGAGCTGCGCGAGGAGTGCCCGATCTCGCAGGTCGGCGTTGGACCCGAGCACGTGGCCTGGTTGTTCACGCAGTACGGCGACGTGAAGACGATCCTTTCCGATACGCGCTTCAGTTCTAGCCCGGTCACTCCAGGATTTCCGCTGCACGGCGTGCCGGGTTCGGACAACCCGGTCGCGGTGAGCACCATGATCCGTTCGGATCCACCGGAACACCTGCGGCTGCGTCGCATGATCACCAAAGATTTCAACCCCAGGGCGGTTGAGGGCTACCGCGACTTCGTCACCGCGACCATCGACGCGCGCATCGATGCGCTCGCAACGCTGCCGCAGCCGCTTGACTTCGTTGAGTCCTTCGCGCTGGCCGTTCCCTCCAGGGTGATCGCCAGGATCCTCGGGGTGCCGTTGGAGGAGGAAGACCGGTTCCACGAGCTGACGGAGCGTCTGACCACGCTCTCGCTCACCCGCGAGGAGCAGTATGCCGTCGTCGACGAGTTCACGGAATTCTGCAACGAAATCGTGAAACTGAAGGAGGCGAACCCGGCTGACGATCTGGTGACAAGGCTTACCCACGAGCAGCTACACACCGGGCAACTGACCAAGGAGCAGCTCGCCGGCTTCATCCATATGCTCGTCTCCGCAGGCCACGACACCACTGCAGGCATGTTTGGCCTGTCCGTGTTGACCCTGCTGAAGTTCCCCGAGCAGCTTGCCATGCTGAAATCCGGCGAGCGGGAGTGGGAAAACGCGGTCGAGGAGCTGGTCAGGATCCACACGGTGGTACGTATGGGCCCGCGCCGGGCGGCGACCGAGGACATCGAGGTGGGCGGCCAACTCGTTCGCAAGGGGCAGGGCGTCATCGCTTCGATCTTGGCGGCCAACCATGACGAGGATACCTTCGGGCCCTCGGGATTCGCCGACTTCTCCATCCCCGAGGAACGGCCTAAGCACCTCGGCTTCGGATTCGGGCCACACCAGTGCATCGGGCAGACGCTGGCACGGCTCGAACTCAATTACGGCCTGCCCCGGCTCTTCGAGCGATATCCAAAGATGCGCCTCGCGGACGAAAACCTCACATCGCTGGGATATCGCGAGGGCCGCGCCTTTTTCGGGTTACGTGAACTGAGCATATGCCTGTAAGTCAACTAACAATATCGCGAGGAAGGAGACTTCGATGAAGCTCACCATCGAAACCGACAAGTGCTGTGGTGCCGGGCAGTGTGTGCTGTCAGCTCCGAGCGCCTTCGATCAGGACGAAGACGGCATCGCCTTTCTGCTCGACGCCGAGCCGGTCGGCACCGAACGTGCCGAGGTCGAGGAGGCGGTAGCGTCGTGCCCGACCGGAGCGATCGTGCTGCTCGATGACTGAGCGCGTCGTGGTGGTCGGCACCGGTCACGGCGGCGTGCAGACCGTTGACGCGTTGCGTCGGATGGACTGGCAGGGCGACGTGAGTCTGATCGGCGCCGAGAGTCACTTGCCCTACCGGCGTCCGCCATTGTCGAAGTCGTTCCTCAAAGGTCAGGGTGCTCCCGTTGAGCTGGCCCTCCACTCTGCCGAGCATTACCAGTCGCTACAAGTCGACCTTCGACTGGCACAACGAGTCTGTGCCATCGATCGAGCAAGGCGCGCGGTGGTGCTCTCGTCCGGTGAAAGCGTCCGCTACGACCACCTGGTCCTCGCCTTGGGTGGACGTGCCCGCTGCCTTCGCGTCCCGGGGTGGGAATTGGGCGGCATTGTCGGTCTGCGCACGATGGACGACGCGGTCTTGCTGCGCGAGCGCCTGATGCAGGCGCAGGCGGTGGTACTTATCGGCGGTGGCTTTATCGGACTGGAGCTTGCCACGGCGGTGACCGCTCGCGGGCACGAGGTGACAGTGCTCGAACCGGAGGAGAGGCTGCTCTCCCGCGCTGTCACGCCGGTCACGTCGGAGTTCCTTGCGGATCGGCACCGAGCGACGGGCGTCCGTCTGCGGCTTGGCGAAGGCGTCGCCCGGTTCGTCGGCGAACACGGAGCCGTTCGTGGTGTGGTCACGAACTCGGGCGCCACCGTGGCCGCGGACCTCGTCGTCGTCGGGGTAGGGGCCGCGCCCGAGTGCGATCTCGCGAACGTCACCGGCCTGCACGTCGACGGTGGAATTGTTGTGGATTCGGATCTGCGCACCCTCGATCCGGCGATTTCCGCGATCGGCGACTGCGCCCGGTTCCCGGAAGGGAGAAACCTGGTGGCACGGAGCTCGATCCAGAACGCCTTCGACGGCGCCACCCATGTGGCGCGGCGGTTGACCGGACGATCGACGCGTTACGGACCGGTGCCGTGGTTCTGGACGGACCAAGCGGGAACGAAGGTGCAGATGGCCGGAAGCGCCATCGAAGCAGGTGAGCGACACCTGCTCGACGGAGACCCTGGCTCAGGACAGTTCGCCGTCTACCGCTACGCCGGTGCGGATTTCGTCGGCGGTGAGTCGGTGGGGATACCGTCGGCGCATCTGGCGATGCGCAAGGCTCTCGCAGCTGGCGTGGGCCCCGGTCTGGAATTCGCATGCTGACGTCAGGACCTGCGCGGCAGCGTCCAATCCAACAGCATGCCATGGCACGCTTCGCACAGGCGGGTGTCGTCAAGGCCGCCGATCCGGTGGTGGCTTGATGACCAGGAGCCGGCAACACTCGCCCGGCCTTGACCCGCACCGCCTCGGCGCCTGGTTCGCAGCCTCGGTGCCCTGCGCTGGCTCGGAGCTCTCTGCCCGGCTGCTCGCGGGCGGCAAATCCAACCTCACCTACGAGGTCAGCGATGGGCACCGGACATGGATCGTCCGGCGACCGCCACTCGGACACGTGCTCGCGACCGCGCATGACATGGAGCGCGAGTACCGGGTGATGACGGCGCTGCGGCACACCAACGTCCCAGTGCCGACGACCTATGCGCTGTGCCGGGACGTCGAGGTGCTTGGCGCCCCGTTCTATGTCATGGAACAGGTCGCCGGAACGCCATATCGGTACGCCGCTGAGCTCGGAGCGCTCGGCCTCAACCGCACCCGCGTGATCTCGACAGGGCTGGTTGACACGCTGGCCGCCCTGCACGAGGTGGACCCGAACTCCGTCGGGCTCGCTGACTTCGGCCATCCCGAGGGATTCCTCGCTCGCCAGGTCGGTCGGTGGAAGAAACAACTCGATCACTCCCACAGTCGTGATCTCCCTGCCGCCGAGGATCTGCACACTCAGCTCACGAAGCGTGTGCCCGCGGAGTCCACGCCGGGGATCGTGCACGGTGACTACCGGCTGGACAACCTCCTGACCGACGACCGGGATCGGCCGGCCGCAGTGATTGACTGGGAGATGGCCACCCTCGGCGATCCGCTGACGGACCTGGCGCTGCTGGTGGTCTACCAGCGGTTAGGCACCGTGCTCGGAGGCAGCGTCGTGGCCGACGCTGCTTGCGCGCCGGGCTTCCTCACAGAGGAAGAAATCATCGCGCGCTACGGTCTGCGCAGCGATCGCGACCTATCGTCTTTCGACTTCTATCTCGGTCTCGCGGCGTTCAAGCTGGCGACGATCCTTGAGGGCATCTACTACCGCCACCAGCAGGGCCAGACTGTCGGATCGGGTTCCGAAGGCGTCAGCGAGGCCGTGCACCCGCTGCTTACCATCGGCCTCACCGCACTGAAGGAGCACCGCTGAGGAACGTCGACAAAACACCTCCGACAACCGATGCCTGACATCCAGAAGGCGTGTCGTAACCGGCGTCGACGGGTCCCAGCGACTTGAGAAGTTGAGAAACGGCGGCTCGACCACCACCGGAGACACCTCGATCCAGTCGCCATCGTCGACGGGAAAGCATCGCAGCGAGACAGCGGTGATTACGTCGGCGCAGGTGGCGGGCACCTTGACCGCGTAGTCGACCAGCATTCGACCAGCACCGAGCGGTTCGTATGCTGTTGCGTCAGCTCCCACTTCGTTCGCCATCGTGGGCAAACATCGGCTGAACGACCGTGCCGCGCTGGTGGATCGGCTCCCTCCGTGTTCATGGATCGGGACCCGTATCGGCGTTTTGTCTGGGAAACGAACTCTGCGGTCGATACGGTCACAGCGTCATCCGTACATGGGGCGTACGAGGAGCAACGCGATGAGCACACCAGGACCTGACCGGGAGCCGTATGGTGAAGGCGCGCAGTCGCCCATGCCGCCTGCGTCTGACTACAACGGGCCGCCAGCCGGGTACGGGCCAGTGCAGGCACACCGGAACGGATTCGGCATCACGGCGCTCGTGCTCGGCATCCTCGCGATCGTGCTGTGCTGGACCGCGATCGGCGGCATCATCCTTGGA
>JBOHEL010000285.1:0-6663 GCA_050700995.1 Sciscionella sp.
AGCCGGTGGCCTCGGCAGCGAATCCGGTGCGGGGGGATCGGCCGCTCGCGGCAGCTTCACCGGTGCCGGAGCGGAGTCCGGTGCGGGAGCACGCGGCGCGGGCGCCACGGAAGGTGCCGGTATGGGGCGTGGCGCTGCTGGGACAGGCCGTGGCGGCATGGGCATGGCGCCACGCGGCGGCAGGGGCAAAGGCGGTGAGGATGGCGAGCACCAGACAGCGTCCTACCTGCAGGAACCTGACCCCGACGAGATCTTCGGCACAGATGAGCGGACCGCGCCGCCCGTCATCGGGGACTGGTCCGCGAACGACTGAGCGCTGATCCTCGGTGGTCACCGGCACGGCGCGGGCCTGCGCTGCTGCCCCGTGCGGCGCAGGTCGGCCTCCGCGACGTCGATCGCGGCTGCCAGTGCGTCCCGATAGGCCGCGATATCGCTCCCGGACAGTTCGAATGCGGTGTGGTCATCCGGGCCGATGATCTCGATGATGCCCTCGGAGACACCGATGCCGCAGACCGCGACATCGTCGCCCTCCTCGCAGCGCAGCAGCCACTCGCGCTGCGGCGACGAACGCTTGATCAACGGTCCGCTCGCGGTGCGATCCGGCGATACCGGTGCCAGCTCTGACACGGGAAACCCCCTCCTGTGGTGTGCGACGCAATAGATTATTGCAAGCTTGCATATCGACTGCCAAGTACACGTTTGGGTGAATGAGTTTGGAGTGTCTCGCATTGCGATGGGTAACCTGAGGTTCATTCAACTAAGGAGGTGCTCAAGTGGCCCGACGTGCGGGGCCTTCGGTCAAGTCGCGGCGATTGGCGTTTGTGCTGAAGCGATTACGTATCGGGGCGGGGGTTACCGGCACCGATGTGGCCAGGCAGACGGACATCTCAGCGAGCAAGCTCAGCCGGATGGAGAGCGCCGAGATCGGCGTCTACCTCGATGATGTGGAGAAGCTGCTGGACTTCTACCGGGTCACCGCGCAGAAGCGGGTGGAGCTACTGGATATCGCGCGGCACGCCGAGCAACGCGGCTGGCTGCGGATGAACAACCCGAACCTGCCATCGGACTGGCAGACCTGGGTGGACTTCGAGGACGAGGCCAACGCCATCAAGACATTCGAGCCCGCGATGATTCCCGGGCTGTTGCAGACGCCGGAGTACGCCGGCGCGGTCATCCGCGCCACCGGGGGTGAGATCGCGGATCACCAGGTGGAGGCGCTGGTCGCCAGCCGGATGGCGCGGCAGGGCGTGCTCACCCGGATCGACCCGCTGCAACTGCACGTGATCATTGAGGAGGCGGTGCTGCGTAGGGACTTCGGCAAGCCGGGCGCGCTCGCCCGCCAGCTTCGGCATCTCACCGACGCGGGCGAGCAGGAGAACATCGCGGTGCGGGTGCTGCCCGCAGACACCGGCCTGCATGCGGGACTCAACGGCTCGTTCGTGATCCTGGAGTATGACACCGACCCGAGCCTCGTGCTGCTGGAGAACCGGGTGGCCAGCCTGTTCCTCGACGAGGACGAGCACATCAATGCCCACGTCGCCGCGTGGACGGCGCTGCTGGAGCGGGCGCGGCCCGAGGCGGACTCCGCGAAGCTAATCGCCGATACCGCGCGGGAGCTCGCCGGCTGATCCACCGGCTGCCTCGCCATGGGAGAATGCCTCTTATGACGACGCCCGCATACTCCGCTGCCCACTGGCGCAAGAGCAGTTACAGCAACAGTAGTGCCAACTGTGTCGAGGTCTCGCGCGCATCCGGCAAGGTCGGGGTGCGCGACTCCAAGCACCCCGGCCCGGCCCTGGTGTTGCCCGCCGCGAGCTGGGCGACGCTGCTCCGGGTGATGCAGATAACGGACTGACCCCACGTGGCTGCGCGCACTCCGTAAACTTGAGGTAAGCAACCGCGTGCGGGACCTGTAGGGAGGTGGCGGTTGAACTCTGACGAGCGCCGGTTCGAGGTGCTGCGGGCCATCGTCGCGGACTATGTGTCGAACGAGGAGCCGGTCGGGTCCAAGGCGATCGTCGACCGGCACAACCTCGGCGTGTCCAGCGCCACCGTGCGCAACGACATGGCGGTGCTGGAAGACGACGGCTACATCACGCAACCGCACACCAGCGCGGGTAGGGTGCCCACCGACAAGGGCTACCGGCTGTTCGTCGACCGGCTCTCCAGCATCAAGCCGCTCTCGGCTGCGGAGCGGCGCGCCATCACCGGCTTCCTGGAAGGCGCCATCGACCTCGATGACGTGCTGCGTCGCAGCGTGCGGATGCTGGCGCAGCTGACCAGGCAGGTCGCGGTGGTGCAGTACCCGATGCTCAACCGTTCGACGGTCAAGCACATCGAAGTGGTACAAATCACCTCCGCGCGGTTGATGCTGGTGCTGATCACCGACACCGGGCGAGTGGATCAGCGGATGGTCGACCTCGGTGATGTCATCACCGAGGAAACCGCGAACCGGCTGCGTGCCATGCTCAACACGGCACTGGCCGGTCAGCGGCTCACCGAGGCCACCGTGCGGCTCGCGGAACTGCCGGAATCGGGGCCGAACGAGCTGTGTGACGTGCTCACCAGGGTCAGCACGGTGCTCATCGAATCGCTCGTCGAGCATCCCGCCGAACGACTGGTGCTCGGCGGTACCGGAAATCTCACGCGCAACGCGGCCGACTTCCCCGGCTCGCTGCGTAGAGTATTGGAGGCGCTGGAGGAACAGGTTGTCGTCCTCAAGCTGCTCGCCGCCGCGCGCGACCCTGACATCATCTCGGTGCGCATCGGCGAGGAGAACGAGGTCGCCGAGATGCAGTCCACTTCGGTGGTCTCCATCGGGTACGGCACACCGGGCACCACGCTCGGCGGCATCGGGGTGGTCGGTCCTACCCGGATGGACTACCCGGGCACTATGGCAGCCGTGCGTGCGGTGGCCAATTATGTCGGTGTCATCCTGTCCCAGAGTTAACGGGCAGCCTGGCTCGGCCGTGACACGGCCGGTAAGCAACGGACCGCGGGCGCACGCCGCCCACGGCAGGAGGAACGAACAGACGGTGGCGAGGGATTACTACGGCACGCTCGGCGTGGCCAAGGGTGCGACGGACCAGGAGATCAAGCGCGCCTACCGGAAGTTGGCGAGGGAACTGCACCCGGACGTCAACCCTGACGCCGAGTCGCAGCAGCGCTTCCACGACGTCAAGGCGGCCTACGAGGTCCTCACCGATCCGCAGAAGCGGCAGATAGTCGACATGGGCGGCGACCCGCTCGACAACGGCGCTGGCGGTCGCGGCGGCGGTGGCGATCCGTTCGCGGGCTTCAGCGGCCTCGGCGACATCATGGACGCGTTCTTCGGGGCAGCCGCCGGGGGAGGCGGTGGCGGCCGAGGGCCGCGCAGCCGCGTGCAACCCGGTTCGGACGCGCTGATCAGGCTTGCACTGACCCTGGAGGACTGCGCAACCGGCGTCAGCCGCGAGATCGCCGTGGACACCGCGATCCTGTGCGATGTCTGCCGGGGCGACGGCACCGCGGCGGGCACTACCGCTGCCACCTGCGAGACCTGCGGTGGTCGCGGCGAGATCCAGAGCGTGCAGCGCTCCTTCCTCGGCCAGGTCGTCACGGCACGGCCGTGCCCGGTGTGCCGAGGCCTCGGCGAGGTCATTCCAGAGCCCTGCCGCAAGTGCTCGGGTGACGGCAGGGTGCGTTCCCGCCGCGACATCACGGTGAAGCTGCCTGCAGGCGTCGCGGAAGGGATGCGGGTCCGGCTGGCGGGTCAGGGCGAGGTCGGTACCGGCGGCGGGCCTGCAGGCGATCTGTACGTCGAGGTCGAAGAGTTGCCGCACGAGACCTTCGAGCGTGACGGGCACCAGTTGCACTGCCGGGTGCGGGTCCCGATGACGACGGCCGCACTGGGCGCGGTCGTCTCGCTGGAAACGCTGGACGGCGTGGAAGAGATCGAGATCGAAGCAGGCACCCAGCCCAACACCGAGCTGGTCCTCGCAGGCCACGGTATGCCGAAGCTGCGTTCCACCGGGCGTGTGGACGGCCGTGGCGACCTGCACGTGCACTTGGACGTGGTCGTGCCGGAAAAGCTCGATACCCGCCAGACCGAGCTGTTGCGGGAGATGGCCGCGCTGCGCGGCGAGGAGCAGCCCGAACTGGCTGCCACCGCACGCGGCACGGGCGGCTTGTTCTCCAGGCTGCGGGCCAAGCACCGGTGAGCACCCCGCCGGTCTTCCTCGTGGACACCGTGCCAGCGGGCGAGATCGCCGTGCTTGACGGGCCGGAAGGCCACCACGCAGCCACCGTCCGACGGCTGCGTGGTGGCGAGGACCTGGTGCTCACCGACGGTCGCGGCGCCCTCGCGCGATGCGAGGTACTCAGGGCTGGCAAGGACCATCTCGAGCTTCGTGTGGTGCGACGCGCCACCCAGCAGGAGCCGCGGCCGAGGGTGGTGCTCGCGCAGGCCCTCGTCAAAGGCGAACGTGGCGAGCTGGCGGTCGAGCTTGCCACCGAAGCCGGTGTCGACGAGGTGCTGCCGTGGCGTGCCGCACGCTGCGTGGCGCGATGGGACGCCGGGCCACGAGGGACCAAAGCGCTCGCCAGGTGGCGCAACACCGCGACCGCCTCGGCGAAACAAGCCCGGCGAAGCTGGCACCCCGAGGTTCGCGAACCGGTGAACACCACGGCGCTCGCCGGCGTGATCGCCGCTGCCGCCAGGGCACTGGTGCTGCACGAGTCCGCCGCGGCCTGCCTACCGGAAATGACCCTCCCCACGGGTGGTGATCTGGTGCTTGTGGTCGGTCCCGAAGGCGGCATCACGCCCGAGGAACTCGCCGAACTGGCCGCTGCGGGCGCCACGCCCGTCCGGCTCGGGCGCACCGTGCTACGCGCTTCCACCGCGGCGGCGGTAGCACTCGGTGGCATCGGCATGGTTACCCAGCGTTGGTCTGCGGGCTAAATGCGGCATTTGGTGTAATCCTGCCGTGGGCAGTGGCGAGAACATCGGGCCGCGGCTAGCCTGGCATGACAGAGAAGCCAGACGCTTCGTCAGTTTGGAGTGACTGAGTACGCTGGTCTCGCCGGACTCCTCCCCCCTCGGTCCGGCTGCCGCTGCGCCGTGGTGAAGCGACCCCCAGGCTCCACCACGGCGCAGCCCTGTTCGCAGCTGCCGCCGCTTCGCTGTCGTGGTTTCCGTGTGTCAGTCGTGAGGCCGACCCCCCGCACCCCCGCAGTGAGGTTCGTTCGCCTTGGCGCGCGCTGGTGGCGTGGGGTTGGGGTGTCTTCAAGACCCCCCAACCCTGTGGATAACCTACGCATTCAGCCAGATCTTCCGGCCAGGAGTCACATTCAGCGAGGTCTGTGCTGCCGTGGGAAACTGTCAGTAGGTGCGACTAACATCGACGCCGGTAGGTAGCACAGCGAACAGCGCGTCACCGCGCAGAAAGCAGGCCCGAGGGCTAGTGGCCGGAACCGCACAGGGTGGAGCCGCTCGATCCACCGAGAGATCGTCGGAAGTACGGACGGGGCAGCGCGGCACCCCGCCTGACCAGAGGAAAGGCAATGGAACCGGCGAGAGCGGCATGTCGCGGTTCGTGGTGCCTGACGGAGCGGTTCTGGCACTGCTTGGTTCGGCGGATGAGAACCTCCGCGCCGCGGAGGGCCTGCTCACCGCTGATGTACACGTGCGCGGCAACGAGGTGACGATCTCCGGAGACCCAGCCGACGTGGCGTTCGCTGACCGTGTGTTCGGCGAACTGGTGACGCTCGCCGACCGTGGCCAGCATGTCGGGCCTGATACCGTGCGCAGGACCGTGGCGATGCTCTCGGCAGGGGTCAGCGAGTCCCCCGCAGAGGTGCTCAGCCTTGACATTCTCTCGCGCCGGGGCAAGACCATCCGCCCTAAGACCTTGAACCAGAAGCATTACGTGGACGCGATCGACGCGCACACCGTGGTGTTCGGTATCGGGCCCGCGGGCACCGGCAAGACCTATCTCGCGATGGCCAAGGCCGTGCAGGCGTTGCAGGCCAAGCACGTCAACCGGATCATCCTCACCCGGCCCGCGGTGGAAGCCGGGGAGCGGCTCGGCTACCTGCCGGGCACGCTGTATGAGAAGATCGACCCGTATCTGCGCCCGCTGTACGACGCGCTGCACGACATGATCGATCCGGAGTCCATCCCGCGCCTGATGCAGGCAGGCACTATCGAGGTGGCGCCGCTGGCATACATGCGTGGGCGCACCCTGAACGACGCGTTCATCCTGCTGGACGAGGCGCAGAACACCACGCCAGAGCAGATGAAGATGTTCCTCACCCGGCTAGGCTTCGGCTCCAAGATCGTGGTCACCGGTGACATCACGCAGATCGACCTGCCTGGAGGTCAGCGCAGCGGTCTGCGGGTGGTCAGGGACATCCTCTCCGACGTCGATGACGTCCACTTCTCCCAGCTGACCAGCCGCGATGTGGTCCGCCATCAGCTCGTCGGCGATATCGTGGACGCGTATGCGCGGTGGCAGGAAGCGCAGGACGATCAGGCGGGTCACCGTGGTGCGCAAGGAGGGCGCCGGTGAGCATCGAGATCGCCAACGAGTCGGGGGTGGATATCGCTGAGACCTCGATCGTCGCCGCCGCTCGCTACACGTTGGACCGGATGGGCATCTCCCCGCTCGCCGAGTTGTCTGTGTT
>JBOHEL010000286.1:0-6652 GCA_050700995.1 Sciscionella sp.
ACATAGACCACCGGCGGATGACAATAGTGCTCCAACAACATGAACGGACCGCCGAGTCAGGCGTGCGCACCGGCCGAACTCGGCACCACCCGTATGACGCACTGCTGGCGGGAGGTCGCGAACACCAGGTGCAGCAGCTGTTCGTGCATGATCGACCATGGGCCGACCCGGAGTCGCAGCGCCTGTTCGTGGATCAGGAAGAGCGACTGCGGTGGCCAGGTTCGGTGCAGTAGGCTCCCTCGGTCCATTCTGGCGCGCACCCGTGGCTCGATGCCATCGGTTGGTACCGCGACAGAATGCGCGATCATCGCCCGCGCATAGTCCTCGGTCTGCAGCAGCCCGGGGATTCGCACCAGCTCGAAGCTGCTGATCGCCATCGCGGTGGTTTCCTGGAAGACCAGCGAGCGCAGTTCGTCCGGCAATTGGGTCCCGTGTGGCCGCAGCCAGTAGCCGTCCCCGTTGTCGTGGCACAGGTCGAGCAGCTCGTCCAACTGCGTGCGGGTGACGCCACACACCGTCAGGTACATCGCGACATCGATCTCCGAGGTGCCTCGGGCGCCGCTTTCCATGCGTGACACCTTGCTCGCCGACGACCCGAGCCGGTACGCGATGTCTGCCGCCCGCAGTCCGGCGCGTTCTCGGTGGTTGCGCAGCTGTTCGCCAAGTTCGCGTTTGCGCGCCGTGGTTTCCTTGATCACTGTGGGGTGGCTCACCATAGCTGCGAACCTAGCGACCGTGCCGGGTGCGCGGCGGGAAATCGCGCGGTATCACCGTAAGGGACCACGACTTGCCACCCGGTCAACCCCGCAGCGCGTCGACCCTCTCCAACCGTGCCAGCCATCGGTCCCTGGTATCGGCGTCAGCGGCATGCGCGCGCAGCAACTCCGGATCGGGCTCCGGGGCGCTGTGCGGCACCGGCAGCCAGCCGTCGACCGGGCACAGCGAATTCGCGACGATGTCGCCGTCCAGCAGCGACAGCGTGCCGAGACCGCAGGCGAAATCCAGCGTGGGTAGCGCGCCCGCCAACGCCAGCTCCGCCGCCAGTCCGACGCTTGTCTCCACTGCCGAGGACACCACGCAGGGCAGTCCGCAAGCTTCCGCCACCCGCAGTGCGCGCCGCACCCCGCCGAGCGGCGCTACCTTCAGCACCGCGATGTCGGCGGCGCCTGCGACCGCGACCCGCAGCGGATCCTCCGCGCGACGGATCGACTCGTCGGCCGCGATACGTACGTCGACCTTCCGGCGCACCTCCGCCAACTCGTCCACCGTCAGGCACGGCTGTTCCACGTACTCCAGCCCGCCCGAGGCGCGGTTCAGTTCCGTGATCGCCTTGATCGCGGTGTCCACATCCCATGCCGCGTTGGCATCCACCCGGATCGCCGCCGCCGTGCCCAGCGCGTCCCGCACGGCCGAGACCCGTTCGCAGTCATCCAGAATAGATGCGCGAGGGTCGGCGACCTTGACCTTCGCGGTGCGGCACCCGGATGCCGCCGCGATGGTGCTCGCTCGCTCGGGAGACACCACGGGGATCGTGCAGTTCACCTGGACTCGGTCGCGTACCGGCTCCGGCCATCCTCGCGTGCTCGCTTCACGGGCGCATTCCAGCCACGGCACGCTCTGCTCGTCGCTGTAATCGGAGAACGCGCAGAACTCGCCCCAGCCCGAGGGCCCCCGTAGCAGCACTCCCTCCCGTACCGTGATCCCTCGGAACCGGTCAGTCATGCCGATCGCGTACACCTGTGCGTCCATCGTGTCATCATCTCCTACTGTTGAGGGCATGCGGAGTGTGGAGGTGGCGGCCGAATGGCCGGTGGACAATGTCGCGGTGGCGGTGATCACGGACGACGGGCGCCTGGCAGCTAGCCACGGAGATCTGGACCGGCCGTTCGAACTGGCGTCCGTGACGAAGCTGCTGTCGGCCTATGCGGTGCTCATCGCGGTGGAAGAAGGCGCCGTGGAGTGGACGCAGCGCGCGGGGCCGGAAGGTTCGACGATCCGCCACCTGATCGCGCACGCCTCGGGGCTGGCGTTCGATGCGCCGAAGCAGCAGGCGCAACCCGGTAGCAGGCGGATCTACTCCAACGCGGGGTTCGAACTGCTCTCCGAGGTGATCGGCGAAGCGACCGGGATCCCGTTCGCCCAGTACCTGACCGACGCGGTGTTCGAGCCGCTCGGTATGGCGAACTCACGACTGGACGGTTCCGCCGCGGCTGGTGCCGTCGTGACCTGCGCGGACCTCAGCCGGTTCGCGGCCGAGCTGCAATCGCCCAAGCTGATCGCCGCCCAGACATCGGCGGAGGCCAGGATGGTCGCGTTCCCTGGGCTGACCGGTGTCCTACCGGGATACGGCATCCAACGGCCTAACGACTGGGGGCTGGGATTCGAGCTCCGCGATTCCAAGAGTCCACACTGGACCGGACAGCGCAGCTCGCCGGATACATTCGGGCATTTCGGTCAATCTGGTACGTTCTGTTGGGTCGATCCCATCGCCGGTGCCGCCTGTGTAGCCCTGGCAGACCGGCCCTTCGGGGAGTGGGCGATCCAAGCCTGGCCGCCATTCACCGACGGCGTGTTGGCTGAGCTGGCAGGAGAGTAGCGCTACTGACCGGCGTTGTTCGATAGTGCTGCGAGGCGGTCGCCGAGGCTCCAGAACCATCGGTGAGCTGTCCGAAGCTGCTGCCGCAGGTCGGATTCGGGTTCCACCGTGATGCGGTGATCGGCGACCGCGGCGATCGCCCTGGTGGTCTGGAAGAACGCCTCGCGAGCCTGCTCGTTACAGAGTTCTACCCGTGCCGAAGAGTCATCATCGGAGCCCGTCCAGCTCGATTCCGTGGCGTCGGCGCAGGCCAGCAGGAAGCACCACAGTTCTTGCTCATGCCATTGCCAGACCCATTCCGGCTCGTTCCCGCCGACAAAGTGCGCGAGTAGCGCTCGCAGCCGGTCGTCCTCGGGTGGCGCGGTGGTCACGGAGATCGCGATCTCACTACCGAACGGCAGCGAGACGGGGGCCGCGTCTTGCCGCATCCGGACCAACCGCCGCAGTGACACGATCTCCTGGCGCAAATACCTGGCGCCCGGTGCGGCCAGCGTACCGATCACCACGCCGTCCTCACGGGTTGACCACATCCCTGTTCCTCCTCACGGGTCGACCCGGAGAGCCAGTTGCGTGCCTACCGCGACACCTTCTGCGCTCAGGGTATCGATCAGGTATGCGTGGTGAGCGTGAAACGTGGTTTGCGAGATCCCAATCAACGTGCTCTCAGGCTGGCCATCACCTTCTGCGCGGCGCCTCGTAGCACTCCTTCTCTCCGCGGCTGTCTACTGTGCGATCGGTGTGTCGCCGCGCTCCATGCTTGGGCCAGCCGAGACGGTGCCGGCGTCCGGAGCGCGGACCTCGCCGTCGAACGTGGCCGGCATCAGCAGGGTGATCCGGTCGCCCGTTGCTAATCGGATGTGGGGGCCTGCGTCGATGAGTCGCCGGTTGTGCAGCAGCGAGACTGCAACGTAACCGGCCGGTAGGTCCAGCTCGCTGACGGTCCGCCCGGCGCCGGTAGAGTCGGTGACGAGGGTGTGCTCCACCACGCTGTACCCAGCCAACTGGGTGTGGGGATCATGCTCGGTCTCGGCTGCGTTCGGCGCGGCCCAATCCGCAGCGAGGTGCCCGGCTGTGATCTCGGGCTCGGCCGCGGTGAGTTGTTGGGCCACCGCGCGCAGCACGTGCTGGTTGGTCAGCCACCCTTGCAGATGCTCGGCGTCGGTGGAGACCACTGGCAGTCCGTCGCGGCCGTAGAGCACGAGTTGGCGCAGGGCTTGGGCAAGGCTTTCGTTGGCGAACAGCGCCTGCGGCTCTCGTCGACGGGTGATCGGGCCTAGGACCGGCACCCAGTCCTGCTGCGTGCTCGCATCGTCGTCGGTCACTGGGGCTGCGGTCACCGGATCGCGAAATGTGCGCATCGCGTCTTCGACGGTGAGATCGTCGAAGGCGTGCCGGGGGTTGGTCCGTTCGATGTCGGTGCCGCGGCGCAGTAGCTTAGTGGTGTAGATGGTGCCGTGGGACAGTGCTCGCGACACGGTGGTGGAGATCGCGACGGCCAGCATTACCGGCAGGGTGAGGGTGAAGTCGCCGGTCATCTCCACGACGCTGGCAAGCGAGGTCAGCGGGCCGCGGGCGGCTGAGGCGAACACAGCGGCCATGCCAACGATTGCGTACAGGGCGGGTTGCCCGGCGCCTGGGCCAATCAGGTGGTCGGCGATTTCACCGAATGCCATGCCTGAGGTGGCGCCGATGAACAGGGAGGGCGCGAACACGCCTCCGGAGCCGCCGATACCGATGGTCAGGCTCGTCGCAACCATCTTGCCAACGACCAAGATGATGAGGAACCAGATGGCGTAGTTGCCGTCGAACGCCCGATACATCACGGGGTAACCGACGCCGTAGAGCTGCGGGATGGCCAGCAGTAATAGTCCCAAAAGGACACCGCCGACGGCGGGACGGGCCCACTCCGGACGGCTTTTCCATACCCGGTCGCAGATGTCCTCGGTCTTGTAGAGGATGTTCTTGAAGCCCAGCCCGATCAGTGCTGCGGCCACCGCGAGCAGCGCGACGAGCAGGTAGTTGTAGTTGTGGTGCAACGCGATGCCTGCGGGCAAGGCGGTGAAGAACGGGGCGCTGCCGAAGAAGGCCTGGCTGATCACGTTGGCGACCATCGACGAGAGCATCACGGTGAAGGTGGCCTCGATGGAGAACTCCCGCAGGATCAGCTCTACACCGAAGAACACCCCGGTGATCGGGGCGTTGAAGGTCGCTGAGATGCCGCCAGCCGCGCCGCACGCGACCAAGATCCGTAACCGGGTTTCCGGCATCCGGACCCACTGGCCGAGGGTGGAGGCCAGGGCAGAGCCGATCTGCACGATGGGGCCCTCCCTACCCACCGAACCACCAACCCCGATGCACAACGCCGAGGCCACCGCCTTGACCCCGCTGACCTGCGGGCGTATCCGACCGCCGTTCTCCGCGACCGCGATCATCACTTCCGGCACCCCGTGCCCGCGCGCCTCTCGGGCGAACCGGTAGATCAACGGACCGTAAAGCAGCCCGCCGATCATCGGGATCATCACGAAGAAGCCCCATCCCAGCCACGGGAGGTGGGCGCTGGCCACCCGCCCCTGCTGGCCGAACGAGCTGTGCCCGGTGGCCAGCCAGGTGAACCCGAAAATCAGGTAACGGAACGCGACCGCTCCCAGCCCCGCGCCGACACCGGTCAACAGTGCCACAAAAAACAGGCCGAACCGGTTACCGCGCAACCAGCCTGCCACATGCCGCAGCCCCCAGAGAGCCTCTTGCGTCTGCGGCGGCCCGGACGCATCCCTCGATGGGTTTGTGGCCGATCCTTCCCTCACCACGTGCCCGCTCCTGTGGTGTGCACCCTGCCTCCTTAGCTGCCCGCATGTTGGTCCACCCCCGCTGGGGAGGTCATGGCGGCATGGCCGGCCATTCGCTGTCCGGGACCTCCCCGAGGGCGCGGGACAGCTCTCGCAATGCGCCCGCAGCGGCCCGTTGCTGCTCGAGCGACAAGGCGGCCAACATCTCGCTGATAACTACCCGCCGGGCCGCGGTCGCCTCGTCGAGCACCCGGCGGCCCCCCGCGGCCAGCGCCACCATCACGATTCGACGATCGGCACGTGCCCGGTGGCGCCTGATGTAGCCCTTGCGCACCAGGCGGTCGCACATCCGACCGGCCGTAGAAGGGTTGACCTGCAACAGCTGTGCCAGATCCACCATGCGTTGCTGGCCCCGCGAGGCCAGCACGACCAGCGCCCGATACTGCGCGGCCGAGACATCTTCAGCCAATGCCCCCAACGAGCGCGCACTCAACCCGATCAACGCGCGCGTCGCGGTGAGCACCTCGTCGACAGCGTCCTCAGATACCACCGCCGCGACACCGGCCCTGCTATCCGTGCCCACGGCAAGCATTGCACTACGACATCATTGCCTAGTGCAATAAAAATGTGACGCAACACGCAGCGCGCACTCGACGTCGCAGCGGTGGGGCTCCATCGCCACGCTTGGCGTCGCAGTGAACCAACTCGTCCGGTCTTCCACCTTGAGTGCCTCATGATCGTTGATGGCTGACTCAAGACTTACCCGGAACCAGAGCGTCAGTCCGCAGGTGGGAACGGCACCTCAGCGACGGCGCACTCGATGGTGCGCGACCGTGCCGCGCCGTCTCCACTCCATACTGCGGGTGCTCACGCCGCTTCGGCGGGTCGGCTCCAGCGGACCGCGCCGACCTCTGGTCCGCGATGTGGCCCATCGTCAGTGCCACCAGAAGCGCCACGTGCTTGCGGTGATCAGCCCTAGGGCGAACTCCCGGAGGCTGCCCGGCTGGTCGCGGAAATTGTCGATGCAGAATGCCCGGTGTTCGGCGGCGATCCGCAGCGCGCGGTTCTCGGTGGTCGGCGGTGCCGCGACGGACATCTCGATGCTGTCGAAACCTAGCCCGATGAGTACCGCGCCGAACCGGCCCTCCCAGCTGCGCAGTACGGCGGAGAGTGCTGCCACCTGCCGCATCCGGTGGCTCGCACCGGTCCAGCCGAGTGCGGCGGGCACATCGGCCGGATGCTCGGCGCGGACTAGCCCCAGCCGGTAGTC
>JBOHEL010000287.1:0-6646 GCA_050700995.1 Sciscionella sp.
GCACACTACAACCTGGCCGTCCGCCAGGTAGCCAAGATCACCGGTGGCCAGCCAGCCGTCCTCGTCCTGGCCCGCGAGCGGGCCGTCGACGGTGAGGTAGCCAGGCGTCACCGCCTCGCCGCGCACCCGCAACTGACCGACACCCCTGTCGCCGAGACCGTTGCCCTGCTCGTCGACGACATCGACCGAGAGCCCTGGCAACGGCAGTCCAAGCACCGAGAACGACCTGGAGCCCTCCCCGGTGACAGGCACCGCGCGGGAGTTCACCTCAAGCTGCTTGGCATCCACCTGATCAACGGTCAGTCCGGTGAACAGCGGTGCGAAGGACACCGCCAGTGTCGTCTCAGCCATGCCGTAGGCGGGTAACACGCACTCCGCAGGCATCCCGAACCTGGCGCCCGCATCGGTGAAAGCGCGCACTGCGGACTCGTCGATAGGCTCCGCCCCGTTCAGCGCGATCCGCAGCCGGGAGAGGTCGTAGGCATCCGCCTCCTCCACCTTCGACAGCCTGCGGCCGACCAGCGCATAGGCGAAGTTGGGCGCCGCGGTGATCGTCGCCCGGTACTTGCTGAGCAGCTCGGCCCAGATCAGTGGGCCGGTAAGGAACTCGACAGGTGTGACCTTCACCAGTTCGATGCCAAGCGTCATAGGCACAGTGAGGAAACCGACCATGCCCATATCGTGGAACAACGGCAGCCACGAGACCATGACATCGGTGTCCGCGTCCAGCTTGGCTGCCTGCGCCATCGCCTCCATATTGGCGAACAGGTTGCCGTGGGTGATCCGTACGGCCTTCGGCTCGGCTGTCGACCCGCTGGTCAGCTGCAGCAGCGCGGTAGCGTCCTCGTCGGACTCGACCGGAGCCGCCAGCTCGGCGCCCTCCGAGAGTTCGGCGAGCCCCCGGTAGGCGATACCGCGTTCCCGCAGCAGCGGCCCGAGCTGCTCGAACGGCGCGCCGATCAGCACCAGCTTCGCGTCGATCATGCGCAGCACCCGCAGGGTGTCCTCGGCCCAGACCGCGAGGTCGCTGCGCGGGGTCGGCTGGTGCAACATCGTGGTGCTGCAACCGGTCAGCCAGACCGCCTGCACCGCTGGGGCGATGAGCGCGGGCTCCGCGGAAAGCACGGCAACCGCGGAATGCGGCTGCAGCCCACAGGAAAGCAGCGCCCCAGCCATCCTGCGGGCCCGCCGATGCACCTCTGACCAGGGCAGGCGTTGCGGACTTTCCGGTTCCCCCACAACGATTCCCCGCTGCGAACATTCCGCGGTCTCTACCAGTGTGCGCACGAACCGACTCATGAGCTGGAGCCTACGTGCCACCGATTCGGCGCAGGGCTCACCCAGCGAATTCCGCAGCCTCCAGCCACTGCGCCTCGAGCTGCTCTTTCTCCTCACGCACCACGCGCAGTCGCGTGTCCAACTCCGTGAGCCGCCCGCTGTCGCCGCCTGCCTCGGCCATCGCCTCGTTGAGCTCGTGCTCCTGCTTGTCCAACGTCGACATCCGCCGCTCAACCCGCGCCAGCGTCTTCTGCGCCACCCTTTGCGCGGCCGCATCCGAGGAGGTGGCAACGGGGCGTTTGGGCACTCTGCCCGCACCGACATCACGTTGGGCGCCACTCCCGACGTGCCGGCGGCGGCTTAGGTATTCGTCGATGCCTCCGGTCAGCTCGCTCACCACGCCGTCGCCGAACAACGCGACCGTGGTGTCGCACACCCGTTCCACCAGGTACCGGTCGTGGGAGACCACCACCAGCGTGCCTGGCCATGAGTCGAGCAGGTCCTCCAACTGTTGCAGGGTGTCGATGTCCAGGTCGTTGGTCGGCTCGTCAAGCAGCAGCACGTTCGGTTCGGCCATCAGCAGCCGCGCCAGTTGCAGGCGCCGCCGCTCACCACCGGAAAGGTCGGCGACCGGCGTCCACTGCCGCGCCTTGCCGAACCCGAAGCGCTCGCACAACTGGGAGGCCGTGAGCTCGTACTTGCCGAGTGTCACGCGCCGCGCGATCTCCTCAACGGCCTCCAGCACTCGCAGTGAGCCAGGTAGGTCGTGCAGCTCCTGGGAGAGATGGGCCAGCCGGACTGTCTTGCCCTCGATGCGCCTGCCCGATGCCGCCCGTAGCTCGCCTGCGAGCAGTCGCAGCAGCGTGGTCTTGCCGGAACCGTTGACCCCGACGAGTCCGATTCGGTCGCCCGGCCCCACTCGCCAGGTGACATCGTCCAGCAGCACCCGGTCGCCGAGCACGAGCGTGGCGTTCTCCAGTTCGAGCACGGTTTTGCCCAGCCTGCGTTTCGCGAAGGTAAGCAGCTCGGCGGAATCGCGCGGCTGCGGTACGTCTGCGATCAGCGACTCGGCCGCCTCGATCCGGTAGCGGGGCTTGGACGTGCGGGCCTTGGCTCCGCGCTGCAACCACGCCAGCTCCTTGCGCGCGAGGTTCTGCCGCTTGTCCTCAACGGTGGCCGCCAGCCTCGCCCGCTCGGCACGTGCGAAGATCCAGTCAGAGTAGCCGCCCTCGTACGCCTCGACGCGGCCGTCCATCACCTCCCAGGTCGCCGAGCACACGGTATCGAGGAACCACCGGTCGTGCGTCACCACCACTAGCGCGCATCGCCGCGCCAGCAGGTGATCGGCCAACCAGCGCACACCCTCCACATCGAGATGGTTGGTGGGCTCGTCAAGCACGAGAAGATCCAGCTCACCGACCAGCGCCGCGGCCAACGCCACCCTGCGCCGTTCACCCCCGGACAGAGTGTCCACAGTGGAATCCAGTCCGAGTGCCACCATGCCGTCCCTGCCGAGCCCTAGACCGTCCATGATGGACCGGATGCGCGCATCGGCGGCCCATTCGTGCTCGGCGCCGAAACCCGCGAGTACCACTTCGGCGACGGTGGCGCCCTCGGGAAGCGAGGTCCGCTGTGTCACCACGGCCATCCGGAGGCCACGGGCCTGGCTGACGCGGCCGGAATCCGGCGGCTGGATACCTGCCAGTACCTCCAGCAGCGTTGTCTTGCCGCCGCCGTTCAGCCCAACGACGCCGATCCGGTCACCGGAGTCCACCCCGAGCGAGACACCGTCAAGCAACGGCTGGACGCCGTAACTTTTCGCGACCGTCTCCAGGTTCACCAGATGCATCGTTGACCTGCAATTCCTTCATGATAGCGAGATGTGGTGGCCGTCTCAGGCGTGTACCTCGGGCGGGACCGTCCGCTGTGCATCGGCTCCACCGGCGATCCTGGCACCGCTCACCGGCCCTGAGGCGACCTTGACGGTGCGGCAGACACCGGCGCCTGCCAGCTCGGCGGCCATCCGCACCGCCGAATCCGCCGTCTCGCACAGGAAAGCGCACGTTGGGCCGGAGCCCGAAACGATGCCGGCCAGCGCACCGGCATCCACGCCCGCACGCAGCGTGCGCCGAAGGTTCGGGCGCAAGGAGATCGCCGCCGACTGAAGGTCGTTGCCCAGCAGCAGCGCGAGCTGCCGGGGATCACCTGAGGACAGCGCCTGCAGTACCGGCTCGACGGCTCCCACGCCGTTGGACTTGCCCTTGGCGCGCAACCGATCAAGCTCGCCGTACACCTCAGGGGTCGCCAGCCCGTCGGAATCCACCGCGATCACCCAGTGGTAGGTGTGCCGTGACAGCACGGGTACCAGCCGCTCGCCGCGCCCGGCACCGAGCGCGGTCCCGCCGTGCAGCGCGAATGGCACGTCGGAGCCCAGTCGCGCGGCCACGCCCGCCAGCTCGTCGCGCCCGATATCCAGCCGCCATAACGCTGCCAGGCCGACCAGCGCTGCGGCAGCATCGGCGCTGCCTCCTGCCATGCCGCCCGCGACCGGGATGCTCTTGCGGATCATGATCCGCACGTTGGGCGGCTCGCCGCCCCGACCCACGTAATCAGCCAGCTCGCAGGCCGCCCGCCATGCGAGGTTGTCGTCGCCCTCCGGAACACCGAGGACATGCTCGCCGTGGACCTCAACGCCGGGATCATCGGTCGCGGCAACGGTGAGCTCATCGGTCAGTGAGAGCGCCTGGAACACCGTACAGAGATCGTGATACCCGTCGGGGCGAGCCTTCCCTACGGACAGGTACAGGTTCACCTTCGCAGGTACCCGGACGGTAACCGGTGGTGGTACGACGGCGAGCACACCATGCAGCGTACTGGCAATTTCCCGTGCACCGTCCAGCGACCACCACCGAATTCCGCATCGGAGCCACCAGTGGGCGCGCCCGCGCGGTCGCGGTCAGGCCGCGACCCCCTGGGGGCCACCCTGCGCACGATGCACCGTCGCGCCGTGCTCGGCGAGGAACGCGAGTGCGAAATCCGCCCGTTCCCCGGAAACACCGAGAGCGAAGCGGGCCACCGGAGTGTCCCCGAAACGGGTGAGGCCGCCGCCGAGTACCGCGATGTCCACAGCGAACCTTGAGGAGGTTTCCGGCAACAACGCGCCAACAGCCGCGAAGCCGACCAGCACGATCTCCGCGACCCGATCGTGCCCGGCGACGGTGGTGAGGTGCGGCACCTCCGGCAGCGTGATAGACGCTGCCCTTCCTCCCCCCGCGGTGGCAAGTTCCAGCAGGTTGCCGTGCTCGACCAGGTGACCGCGCTCAAGCACCGCGACGTCGTCGCAGATCCGGCGGACCGCGTCGGCATCACCCGTCAGCAGCAGCACCGAAACACCCAGTTCGGAGCGCGCACGGTCAAGCGAGGTCAGCACGCCTACCGCGGCATTCGCGTCCACCGCGGCCGTCGGATCGTCCGCGACCAGCACCGATGGCTGCCAGGCGAGCGCTCGCGCCACTGCGAGCCGCTGCCTGCCACCTGCTGGCAATTGGGTCACCCCAGATCCAGCGCGACCGGCGAGCCCGACCAAATCCAGCAATTCGGCAACCTTGGCACGCTGGCGGGTACCGGTCACACCGCCACGTTCCAGCGGCAGTGCCACAGTGCCACCGACGGTGTGCTGCTTGGACAGCCCCACCTCCGCCGACACCAGCCCCACCTGCTGGTTCGTGCCATCACGTCGCGCGCCGAGCGCGACCAGGTCGGTGCCACCCACCCGGACCGAGCCGCGATCGGGCCGTTCCCGCAGCGCGACGCACCGTGCGAGCGTCGATTTCCCTGAGCCGGTGCCACCGACGACACCGCAGATCGTGGCGTCGGGTACGCCGAGGTTGATGTCATCGAGTGCCACTACCGGACCGGTTCGGCCGGTGAACGATTTGGTCAGGTTCTCTACAGCGATCACGATTGCTCCACGTAGCCGCGCGGCTGTGCCGCGAGAAGTACCGTCCTGCCGCGGACTGATCCGTGTCATCCGCGCGAAATGTCTCCGACCGGCGATAGCGAACGCCGTCGAGAGGCCCGTCAGGTGTGTAGGCGGCGGCTATGACACCCGGACACAGTGCGGCGGCAGTGATCGACAATGCGACGCCGGGTGAGGGCAGGAGCGAGATGCATAGTTCCTCCATCGGTCCTGGCGGTAGCACCTGCCCGTCGGTGGGCGGTTGCTGCGGCTTCGTCGATCCAGGTCTCTCAGCCGCTCGGGATGGATGCCCCTAGAGTACAGCGGAGATCGCCGCCGATGCGCAAGCCGGTAACCCCTTAGCGGAGCCACTCACGGCGTGGATCGCCCGCCTGCCGACCGGCGAGATCGCGGCCGGGCGCTACTGACCTGCGCCGATGCCCGCTACGGACGCCCGTTCGGCGATGCGTGCGAAATCGGTCACATCCAACCGCTCGCCCCGCGCGGAAGGATCTATTCCTGCCGAGACCAACAGTTCGGCAGCGCGGGTCGCGCTGCCTGCCCACCCGGCCAGCGCCGCGCGCAAGGTCTTACGGCGTTGCGCGAACGCGGCGTCCACGATTGTGAAGACCCGCTCGCGTGCGATCTCCGACGGTGGGTCGCGGCGGTCAAAGGCGACCAGCGCGGAGTCCACGTTGGGTACTGGCCAAAAGACCGCCCTCGGCACCGCACCGGCTTTGCGAGCCGCCGCGTACCACGCCAGCTTCACGCTAGGCGAGCCATACACCCGCCCGCCCGGTCCCGCCGCCATCCGGTCAGCCACCTCGGACTGCACCATCACCAGCCCGCCGAGCAGCCCAGGCAATTCGGCCAGCAGGTGAAGCAGCACGGGTACCGCCACGTTGTATGGCAGGTTCGCGACCAGTTTTGTCGGTGGTGGCTGCAATGCTTCCGCACGTGCCCGCAACGCATCGCCAACGATCGTCACCAGATTCCCAGCCAACGCTGGGGCGCGCTCCGCCACGGTCCGTGGCAGCGCATCACCGAGCACCGGATCAAGTTCCACAGCGAGCACCTTGGACGCCGCCGCAAGCAGGGCCAGTGTCAGCGATCCGAGCCCTGGGCCGACCTCAAGTACCACGTCGCCGGCCGTGACACCTGCCGCGGACACGATGCGCCGCACCGTGTTCGGGTCGTGGACGAAGTTCTGCCCGAGTTTCTTGGTTGGACGAATCCCGAGCCGGTCGGCCAGCCTCCGAACCTCGGTCGACCCCAGGAGGGCGACCTCAGCGTGCATGGGCAGCGACGGTATCAGTAGCCGCCGCGCCGATGTGGGCCGCGCATCACTGCATGTTCAGGTGAGCGCTGTCCGCGCACTGCCATGGCTGCAGGCCGCGCGCTGCGTACACC
>JBOHEL010000288.1:0-6644 GCA_050700995.1 Sciscionella sp.
GACACGGGTTGCCGGACGGGTCGGTGGGACCGAGTTGGACGCAGATCACCCAAAGGCCACCGATATTGATGTCGTTGCCGCTGATGGTCAGCGTGACCAGGTCGGTGTCCGGGCGAAGCGCATCAAACTGGGGTGGGTTGGGTCCCCACCGCACCGGCTGCGGAGCCGTCATGTCGTCGGTCCGCGCGCCGCCACAGCTCACGTCGGTGTAGTCTCGGATGCCTAACGCCTGGGCGAGCAGCGCCGGATAATTGTGGGTGGAGCGCTGGCAGCCGACCGGATCGGCTCGCTGCTCGGGGATCCCCGGACCCGACGCGTAGGAGTCACCGAGCGCGACGTAATGCTGCGGTGCGCTCACGGCCTCGGCGGCTCCGGCAGTGGGCGATCCAAGCAGGGTCAGCACGGCGGTTGCGCCAGCAACGACGACACGGCGATACACGGGCAAGTGAGCCTCCCGCAACTGATCTTACCGTCCTGATCACTTGTTGTAACACCCTTGAGGCGAGCCTTTGGCTGGCCATCGTTACAGAGGGACGACCGACTAGCTACTTACCGTAGCTAGCAACCGGTATATTGGTGCTGATGCCGGACAACCCCGGCAACCCCCGCCGAAGAGGGAGCAGTTCCTTGCGCTTCCAGCCGTCCGCCGATCCAACCGTGCGCCGGCTCAGCGGTGTGGACGCGGCATTCCTCAGCGGGGAAATGTCTGGGCATCCGATGCAAAGCATCGCCGTCGGGCTGCTCCGAGCAGGCCCCGGCGGCCCCCTCGTCCTTGAGGATCTGCGCACGCACCTTGCTGCCCGCATCGACCAGCTCCCAGCATTCCGATGGCGAGTCGTGTCCGTCCCCCTCGGCCTAGCCCATCCCGTGTTCGTCGAGGACCCTCACTTCGACCTCGGAGAGCACCTGTGCCACGCGGCCCTTCCTGAGCCGGGTGGGCCGGAGGAACTCGACGCTGCCTGTGCCGAACTCGCCTCCCGGTTCCTGGACCGAGGTAAGCCGCTGTGGCGGATTACCCTGATCGATGGCCTCGCCGACGGTCGGCAGGCGATGGTGCTGGAGATCCATCACGCCCTGATGGACGGGTTCGCCATCCGTGCCGCCCTGGCGCGGATCTTCTCGGAGGAGGAGTCGGCAGCCTCGCCGCCCCGGTGGCAGCCGGGCCGGATGCCAGGACGTGTGCGGCTGGTCACCGCAGCCCTGGCCCATGACGCCCGGACGCTGACCCGGCTGCCGGAGCTGGTCGGTCGCACGAGGCGTGCGATGGTAGCGGTGCGCCAGCGGCGGGCAGGAGCGGCGGTGACGGTGCCGAAGGCCGGAATCGACGTACCCTTGTCGGTCATCAACCAGGGATTCACGCCCGAACGCCGCTTCGCCTCGACCGCCCTGCCGCTGGATCAAGTGTTGGCTGTGAAGAACGCGGCGGGTGCCACGGTCAACGATGTTGCGCTAGGTCTCGTCGGCGGCGCCCTCCGTGCCTACCTTCAAGCGCGTGGGGCGCTGCCTGATCGGTCGCTGGTGGCGAATGTCCCCGTCGGCATCGGGGAAGCGGGGGCCACTCCGCGGTCCGCGGGCAACCGTGTCGCCCTCCTTACGACCTCGCTTGCCACCGACGTCGCCGACCCCTGGGAGCGCATCCAGAGGATCAGCGCGGTCACCGCAGAGGCGAAGGCGTGCCTGAATCTCGCCGGCCGGGAGTTGCAGGCGGACTGGATCGAGTACCTCCCGCCGATGGTCTTGGGCCCCATGATGCGGCGCGATCAGGCGGCGAGGAGCCGTCCCGGCAAGCGACGGGTCAAGCTCGACGCCAATGCCGTGGTCTCCAACCTCCGGGGGTCCTCGGTCCCCTGGCAGTTCGCTTCTACCGTCGTGGAGGAGATGTACTTGGCCGGGCCGCCCGACAGCAAAGTCGGCGTGAACTTCGCGTTCTGGGACTACGGTGGGCGCCTGCTATTCGGGATCATGTCGTTGGCTGACTCGGTCGATGACCCCGGGGAACTGGCCGTGGGCCTGTCTCGATCCCTCGACGAGCTCGTCGCGGCCGCGGAGTGCCGCCGCGTCCCGACAACGTGACCGACAGCGGCGATAGCTCCGCCTCATTTGGCAGCGTGAACCATGGCTGCCAGTTGGCCTTCGGAGAGATTCGTGCCAGGGAACCGCACCAGGCGTCGCATGGGCATCGATGCGACCATCCGCATCTGATCCATATCCACGGGTCGAGGGGTCCCCCCTGTTGCCGTCAGACTCTGGATGAGGGCTGGCCCTGCGAGTGGGTGCTCGAACCATTCCTGCACCGACGAGTCGATACTCAACTCACGGGCCACCCGGTCGCCGTCGAGGACTACGCTTGCAGCCAGGACCACATCGCGCGCGGACCGGGCGACCTGCACCGAGTGTTCGCCACGTGCGATGACCCACTGGCTGGCCGGCACATCGAAGTAGCTGAAGGCCCGGCGACTCAGCGTGATCTCGACCCGCTCCGACTGGCCGGGCTCGAGGAAGACCTTGATGAAACCGCGGAGTTCGCGCGCAGGCGAGTTCACCGGCCGCGCCGGAGGACTCACGTAAACCTGGACGACGTCCTTGCCCGCCGCTGACCCCGTGTTGGTCACCGATACCTGGACGGTCACCGTTGCGTCGTCGTTGGGCATTACAACAAGGTTGGTGTGGTCGAACGAGGTGTAGCTGAGGCCGTAGCCGAACGGGTAGCGGACGGGTCGCCCGACGCTCTCGTAGTACCGGTAGCCGACGAAGACGCCTTCACCGTAGCGCACACGCCCGGCCTCACCGGGGAAGTTCAGATACGAAGGATTGTCCTCGAGGCGTAGTGGGATCGTCTCGGCAAGCCGGCCCGACGGGTTGACTGCGCCGAAGACGACATCCGCGACGGCGCCTCCACCGGCCTGACCGAGCAGCCAGGTCTCCAGAATCGCCGGTACGGCGTCGTGCCACGGCTCCAGCGAGACGACCGAACCGTTGGAGAGGACGACGATCGTACGGGGGTTGACTGCGGCGACCGCATTGATCAACCACAGGTGGGCTCGCGGGAGGTCGAGGTGCTCGCGGTCGTACCCTTCGGATTCGTCGCAGGCCAGAAGCCCCACGAACAGTAAGGCCACGTCCGCGGAACGGGCCACCGCCACGGCGTCCTCGATCAGCGCGGTCGTCGACTCGTCCTCGTCGAGGGTGTACCCGGGCGCGAACGCCACCCGCGATCCGTGGTTTTGCGCTCGCTCGATCAGCGCGTCCAGGGCGTTGTCCAGCCGGGTCGGGTTCACCTGCGAGCTACCGGCCCCCTGGTAGCGCGGAGTACGAGCGAACTCGCCGATGACGCCAACGGTCAACCCGGTACCGACGATGGGCAGTGCGGCGTCTTCGTTCTTAAGCAGCACGATCGCGTCGGCCGCCGCGGTACGAGCCAGCGCGTGATGAGTGTCGGGGTTGTAGCTGTCGACCTGATCGGGTTGATCGACGCGGTAGCGGTTGGCGAGACGGAGCAGGCGGATGACGGCTTCGTCAAGCACGCCTTCGTCGAGCGAGCCGTCGTTGACCGCCCGCACGATGCGCGCGTCGTTGACCCCGTCCGAGGACGGCATCTCCAGGTCCATTCCGGCAGCCAAGCCAGCGACTCGGTCGCTGACGGCGCCCCAGTCGGAGACCACCACCCCGTCGAAACCCCACTCCTGGCGGAGAATGGTCGTCAACAGCCACGGATCCTCTGAGGTGTAGCTGCCGTTGATCTTGTTGTAGGAGCACATGATCGTCCACGGTTGTGCCCGCGTGACCACGGTTTCGAACGCGGATAGGTAGATCTCGCGAAGTGTCCGTTCGTCCACCTCCGCGCTGATCGTCATCCGGTTGGTTTCTTGGTTATTCGCGGCGAAGTGCTTGAGTGAGGTGCCGACGCCCTGACTCTGGACGCCGGTGACGAAGGCCGCGCCGAGCTGCCCACTGATGTGTGGATCCTCCGAGAAATACTCGAAATTGCGGCCACACAGGGGTGAACGCTTGATGTTGATTCCAGGCCCCAAGAGCACGGCGACACCCTCGGCACGGCACTCCCGACCTAGGGCCGCTCCGACCTCGCTCAGCAGATCGGCGTCCCAGGTCGACCCCAGAGCGACCGCGGGTGGGAAGCAGGTCGCCGGAAAGCTGTCGCTGATGCCCACGTGGTCCCCACCGACCTGCTGCTTGCGCAGCCCGTGTGGGCCGTCGGCGAGCAGCACCGAGGGGATACCGAGGCGGTCGATCGACTTTGTCGTCCAAAAGTCGAGGCCGGAGGCCAGTGAAGCTTTCTCCTCCAGGGTCAGTTCCGCGACGAGCAGTTCGACAGGCAGGGTGTCGGTCATGGTGTCCGCTTTCGGGTAGTCAAGCGAGCTTTTCCAGATGATCGGCGGCGGTCGCGGCGCCGCCAGCGGCGGTGAACGATGTCTGTACGCGCCGCGCCGCGCTCCGGTAGGAGGGATCGTCGAGCACGGTCGTGATGGCGTTGCGCAGCTCGGTGGCGCCGACCCGACCGAAGTGCACCCGGACGCCGGCACCGGCGTCGACGACCTGCCCCGCGATCACCGGTTGGTCGTCGCGGATGGGGGCCACAACGAGCGGCACACCATGCGCGAGCGTTTCGCACACCGTGTTGTGGCCACCGTGGCTGACCACCGCGTGCAGTTGGGGGAGCAGATCGAGTTGCGGGACGGACTCCCGGACCAGCACGTGACTGGGCGCCGCGTCGACCAGGTCGGGCGGGGCGACGAGGATCATCTGCAGCCGATCTGCCATCGGCGCTACCGCCTCCATCGCAGTGGTGAAGAACCGCTGGCCGACCTCCCGGTTGAGCGTGCCCAGGGAGACCAGGACGCGCTGACGGTCCGGGTCGAGCCACTCCCACGGGAATTCAGGTACGCCGGGCCGGGCACCGATCGATGGACCCACGAAGACGTAGTGGTCGGGGAAGTAGCAGGCTGGCCCGACCAGCGTCGGGGTGGTGAACGCCAGCACAAGGTGGTCGGAAAACCGCAGGTCGACAGGATCTGGCACGGCGAACTCACGTTGGAAGTCGGCCAGGCACTGCCATGCCCACGCCCCGAGCTTGGGCATGGTGGCGAATTGGTCGGTCAGCTCTGCCGAGGTGGTAGCCGAAGTCGCCCATGGCAACCCGCGCTGCCGGGCCACCAGCGCGCCGGCCACCGTCTGCTGGTCGACCACCATGACGTCCGGGGCGAACACGTCCACCGCGGCCGCGACGCCGGACACCATCGAAACCGCTAGCGGGATCAGCAGATCGGTCCATAAGGACCGGAACGCCGCAGCCCCCCGCAACCCTCGCCAGCGGTGCAGGACCTGCGCCAGCGTTTCGCCACCGAAGTTCGCCTCGACCGGGATCAGCCTCACCCCTGGCGGCAGCAGCGGGCCGACGGTCTCGGTGTCCCCGGCCCAGGCGACCTGGTGACCGCGGTCAGTCAGCTCCTGGCCGAGGGCAACGGTGGGTAGTGTGTGTCCGACCAGCGGCGGCACGACGAACAGGAACCGGCTCACCGAAGACCCGCCTGCGTCGCCTCGGTCTCCGCTGCGAACCAGTCCAGGACGACGGCGCGTAACGGTCGTGTCGCCTTCGTCAGCACCGAATGGTCGAGGTTCGGAAGGACGGTAAGGGCATACCGGGATAGCAGGCCGTCGAGCACGTGTGCATGGTGAAGCACGTCGGAGCGCCCCCCATACACGGCGCGTACCGGGCCCGCGAACGCTTGCAGCTCCCGTTCTGCAAGGGGCCCCGTAGCCAGCAGATCGGTCACAAAGGTGGTGTGGTGGACCAGGTCTTCCCCGAGTTCGGCCAGCCGAGCGTGCTTGCGGCTCCGGGTCATCCACCGTTGCACGTCGCCGTCCGGGAGGTCAGATCCATTCCTGATCGTGTCGGCCATCTGCTGGCCCCAACCCGGGACGGGGACATGGGCCTCGATCAACACCATGCTGGCCACCCGCTCGGGATACGCGACCGTGAAGCCGAGCGCGACCGTACCGCCGTAGCTGTTGCCCACCAGATGTACCGGACCGTCAACGCCCAAAATATCCAGGATCGCGGCGAGATCGGCGACTGAGTCAGCCACCCGGTAGCCGGTGCGCGGGCGCTCGGACAGGCCATGGCCGCGAAGGTCGTACAGGATCACCTGGGCCCCGGCGTGCGCCACCGGGTTGGCCAGCGTGTAGTAGAAGCTGGAAAGGTTATCCAACCCCAGCCCGTGGATAAACACGACCGGGTGTTCTAGCCGGTGTGCTCGGTGGTGTGGTGTCAACCGCTGGACGTGAAACCGGACGCCACGTGCGACGATCTCAGCCATCGATCGCGCCCGCAAGCGCCAAACAGTTTGCAATGTAGATGACGAGATCGCCGGTCGTCATCTCGATGATCTCGTTGAGATCCTTGGTCGCGAGGAACCCAACGAAGTCGATCCGGTCGCCGTAGCGGTCCTTGAGCATCGTGGCCAGTCTTACGAACTCGATGCTCTCCAGCTCGAGATCCGCGTCGAACGAGGTGTCCATGCCGATGTCGAGGCTTAAGGCGTATTCCACGCCGATGATCTCGATTAGCATGCCGCGTACCTCGGCCAGGACTTGATCAACCGTCATCCGGGTGCCCCCCCTGCGTG
>JBOHEL010000289.1:0-6587 GCA_050700995.1 Sciscionella sp.
GCTCCACGGCGAGCCGGCCGACGCTTCTCTCCAATGCCCTGCCCGTACCGTCACGATCCAGCCATACTGGTTGGGACGCAAGGGTAGGAGACCATGAGCGAGCAGGCGCACTTCGGGTCCGAGCTTCGTCGGCTGCGTGTCGCTGCCGACCTGTCCCTGACCGCCTTGGCGAGCCGAATACATTACAGCAAGGGCTACCTGAGCAAGGTGGAGACAGGAACCGCGCTGCCTAACCACACGCTGGCTGCACTGTGCGACACCGAACTCGGCACCGGAGGACGTCTGGTCATGCTCGTGCCCTACATCGGAAAGCGGCCCCGTGGTCGTCGTCCTCGCGCTCTTGCCGCCACGTTCTCGGTCCTGCCCGCGGGTACCGAGCATTTCACTGGCCGCGCGGCCGAGCTGGCGGCGGTACGCCAAGCGCTATCGGGCGAAGTAACCGACTCGGCCCTCGTGTGTGTGGTTGATGGAATGGCGGGAGTCGGCAAGACCGCCCTGGCGCTCCGAAGCGCACGTGAACTCGAGAGCAGCTTCGCCGACGGATGCCTGTTTCTCGATCTCCGTGGCTACAGTCGAGATACTCGGGCAGTATCTCCGACGGATGCTCTGGATAGGTTCCTTCGCTTGCTCGGTGTTCCCGGCGAGGACATTCCCAGTGACGTCGATGATCGTGCCGCACTCTACCGCGACCGGCTTCGAGGCAAGCGGATGCTTGTTGTCCTCGATAACGTCAGCAGCGCTTATCAGGTGACGCCGTTGTTGCCCGCGGAGCGACGATGCGGAGTACTGATCACCAGCCGCAACCGGCTGCACTCTCTCGATGCTGCGCATCATATCTCGCTCGGTACGCTTTCGGTGGCCGAGGGAGCAACGCTTATTCGTGCTGTGGTGCACGCGAACAGAGCACAAGAAGACACCCTCGTCGACCGGATCGTCGAGCGGTGTGGGCGGCTTCCTCTTGCCATCCGAATCGCCGCCGCGCGTTATCAGGGCAACGTAACGTGGACGCTGGCCGACCTCGATGAGAAGCTAGCCGACGAGGCTTCTCGGCTCGGCGAGCTGGACGACGGTGAACGCAGCGTCGTCGCGGCCTTTCAACTGTCCTATCAGCAGCTCTCATCGGCACAGAGACGTATTTTTGGACTGCTTGCGCTGCATCCGGGGACTGTCATTGATCGACACAGCGCGGCCGCATTGGCCGGTGCCGGCTTGGCGGAGGCGGAGCGTCTGCTCAACCGGTTGGAGGACGCGCACCTGATCATCCAACACGCGCGGGGGCGGTACCAGTTCCACGACCTGATCGGTGCCTTCGCGGCCGAGAGCGCACTTCCGGTTGTCGCGGAGGAGCAGCAGCGGGCCGCTGTCCATCGCTTGCTGGATCTGGAACTGCACGGACTTGAGTCGGCAGACAAGCTCCTCACGCCGCACAGGTACCGTCTACAGATCGTTTTCAACTCATTGCCACCGAGTGTGCGAGAGCTTCGTGATCGTGGTGCTGCTCTCGAGTGGATCAGCGCGGAGTGGTCCAACTTGGTGGCTCTCTGCCGTACGGCGAACGAACTCGGTATGCACTCCCGTTGCTGGGAGATTGCGTATGCGCTGCGTGGGTTCTTCTTCCTCGCCAAGCTCTGGGATCCGTGGATCGAGACGCACACCGTCGCGGTGGCCGCGGCGCGGGTCGCGCACGACAGGTTGGCGGAGGCCATGACCTTGAACAACCTAGGTCTGGCCCATATCGACCGCGGCGATCTCGATGAGGCGGGTGAATACTACGGCGACGCCCTGACACTGTTTCGTGAGATTGAGGATGACCACGGGACCTACACTTCCATAGCCAACTATGCCTGGGTCAAACATTACCTGGGAAAGCATCAGGAAGCGGTGCGGGATCTGCGATCCGCGATGGATTTTTACGAGCGCAGTGGGGCACGGCGAAACGCCGCGATCACGTTACGTGGTATTGCACTGATCGAAACCGAACTCGGTATGTTCTCCGACTCGGTCAAGCACGCGGAGCAGGCGTTTGACGTTTTCCGCGAGCTCGGGCTCGATCTCGATCTCGATGCGACCATGGCCCTCAACTGTATGGCATGGACGTATTTCCGATCCGGACGACATACCGAGGCGGCCGGGACCTACCAGCAGGCTGTTGTGCTCGGCGAGCGTTGTGGTAGCCACTACGAACGTGCGCGCGCCGAGACGGGACTCGGGAACATCGAGGCCGCGGCCGATCGGATGGCGGCGGCTCAAGGGCACTGGGAACGGGCCCAAGAATTGCACCCTGGGGCGGACGCGACCCTGGTTGGAGAAAGTCGCGCCCGCCTCGCTGCGATGAGACGGAAGCGTGCCACCGGTAGCGCGTCGTCGGAATACGGCGGCGGACGGCGTCCATGAGCCGTTAGCTGCGAGACACGCACCGCATCCGCGCTTCGCGTTCGAGTTGACGCAGCGCAGCCTGCACCTTGGCACTGGGCAGCGGCAGCCGGTATCTCCAGGTATCTCCCGAGTAGCACGACCTGGTCGCCCTACTGCCGCGCGACCACGAACAGCCCGAAGCCCCGTTCCATCGACGTCGGTACCGGCATCACTGACATCAACGCGTCCTGCTCGCCGTACTCGATCAGCCGGATTCCGGGGAGGTCGAGCAGCGCATCTACCAGACGGGCAAGCGCATCGGGGCCGGTGACCTGGCTGCGCACGGCGGCCGTCGCCTCGAACGCGCGCAGCGAGGACGTGGTCGTCGATGACCACAGCAACAGCAGGCAGGTCAGCACCAGCACGATAATGAGGGTGATCATGGTAATCATCCCGCGACCAAGGCGTTGCTGTCTGTCCGCTGCACCTCGTTGAGGAACGCGGTCATCCGCCAGCGCAGGGTGTACGCCTTCGTCGTGCCGCCGAACACCTTGCGCGCGTAGCGGATCACGGTGATGTGCGCGTGGGTTCCCTCGTCGGTCTCTTCGGTGTGCAGAGCGATCTGCTGCCGGATTCCGGCGAGTAAACCAGACTGCGCGATCATCGGGTTGCCCTCATCCACTATGGACCAGCCCTTGCCTGCGACCGTGCCGCAGAAGATCTCCCGTACCTCGTCGACTGATAGCTCGGTGTCGACCGTGCGCGGCCGGAAGCCGTTCTTCTTGAAAGAGTCGTAGGCCACCATCGCGGCGATGAACAGGCAAATCAGCACGATGAAACCGATGACTCCGCCGGCGCTCACGTCGGACGAAGCCAGGATCACATTCTGGGCCAAGTGGTGTTGGTACATGCGAACCTCCGATGGCGGGTGCCGGGTCCGTCGTCCCGCCCGGCGATCTCTCTCCTTATCGCGTGGTCAGTCACCGCTCGTTTCCAGTGGCGGGTATTTGTCCGGAAACTGTCCAGTAGATCGGAGGTGCACCTGTCCTCTAGTCGCTCGCCATGAAATGATGCAGGTTCGATGTCGACCGGATCACCGCTGTACTACATTCGACGGAGTTTCTCCGCAGAGAGGGGTTGGTGATCGTGACGAACGCACCGGGGGCGGGTGGGCTTCACCCTGAACAGTTGGCCGCACATGTCGCGGGCCAGCGTTACGACGTTTTCTTGAGCTTCACCTGGGCGGATGTCGCGCAGGTTGAACCGATCGAGGCGGCGTTGAAGGAACAGGGCTTGCGGGTGTTCCGGGACAGCGAGTGCATCGAGGAGTTTGATGGGATCACCGCGGAACTGGTGCGCGCGTTGGCGTCGTCGGCGGTGCTGTTGGCGTACTACTCGCTCCGGTATCCGACGCGGCATGCCTGTCAGTGGGAGTTGACGGCGGCGTTCATCGCCGCGCAGCGGGAAGGGGATCCGCGGCGGCGGGTGCTGGCGGTGAACCCGGAGCACAACAGCGATCACTTGGCGCCGGTGGAGTTGGAGGACGCCCGGTATCACGTCGCGCCGCGCACTGCGCAGGAGCGCGCGGCGCTGGCCGGGCGGGTGCTGGAGAGGGTGCGTGCCGTGTCGGGGCCCCTTGGGTCGGTGCGTGCCAGGGTGGATCCGAGCCGGATGCCGGAGCGGCTGCGGCGCCCGCGTTGCTTCGTCGGTCGTTACCCACAGTTGTGGCAGATCCATAGCGCGCTGCGCGCGAAGGACCTTCCGGCCACGTGCCCGCCGACGTCGTCCTCCGTGGCTGTGGTGACCGGGCTGGCCGGTACGGGTAAGACCAGCGTGGTCGAGCAGTACGCCGTCCTGTTCCGGGATGCCTTCCCCGGTGGCATCTTCTGGACCGGCCTGTTCGACGGCGGCCCCGGTTTGAACGCCGAGGAGACGCTCGCACAGTTCTTCGTGCAGATGCGCCGGATCGCGCACCACGTACTGGGACACGACATGACCGGCGTGACACCCGAGGTGCTGGGCACGATGTTGGCCAGGCATTTCACCGCAGAGGGCCACGACGTGCTGTGGATCGTGGATGACGTGCCCTCGGGCCTGCACCCTGAGGTGCTCAACCAATTGCTGATCCCGTCGCCGTTGGTCCGCACGGTGCTGACCAGCAGGGCCGGTACGCCGCACTGGCCGACGCCGAGGATCGAGCTGGGCGGGTTGACAGCGCAGGAGGCCAGCGCGTTGTTCGCCGTCACCCGCGCGCCGGTCGACGAGTCCGAGAAGCAGGCGATCGACCGGTTGGCTCTGCGCTGCGGTGGGCACCCCATGGTCATCCAGCAAACGGCCGATGCCGTGCGCGACCGGCAGGGCATCGTCACCGCTGCGGAGTTCGCCGGCTACCTGGACGCGGCGTCCTCTTCGGTGCTCGAGGTGCTGCGCGCTGACGTCGAACGGCTCGGTGAGCCGGCCCGGCAGGTACTGAGGTTGGCTGCGGTGCTCTCGTCTGCGCCGTTCCCGCCGCACCTGGTGGTGGATGTCCTCGGGCTGGTGTTGACCGTACCGTCCGAGCAGGTCAACCGCGTTGTCGGAGATGCGATGTGCGAGTTGGCCGACCGCAGGCTCGCGCAACAGGTCGACCTTGCCGCCCCCGGACGACCCGGCCGGAGCTGGCAGGTCCATCCGCTGGTCGGCGTTGCGGTGCGCCAGCCAGGTGATGCTGTTCAGATCGCTGAGATTGCGCGCCGGGCTGCTCGGCTGGTGGTCGCCTTGTTGACGGTCGGCGCGGAGGAGCCGGATCTGACCGATCCCGCTATGGCGCATCTGCACCAGCATGCGCGCGCTCTGGCCGAACGGGCCGAAACTCCCGTTGCGCAGCGGGTGGCGCTGCTGCGCGCGGTCTCCCACTGGTACACCAGGCAGGGTGACGTAGCGGCGGCGCGGCTCGTCGCGCGGGAGGCGCTGACGCTCGCGCCGGACAGCGTCGAGGATCTGCTGACCGCGGCCGGCACAAGTATCGCCGCCGGCGGTTACCAGGAGGCAGCCGGGTACTGCCTGCGCGTGGTGCAGCTGGCCGAGCGCAACGGTAACTACAGGGCCGAGTACCGGGCCAGGTTTCTTGCCGCACAGGCCTACGACAACCTGAGCCGCTACTCCGACGCGGACGCGATCTTCTACTCCGGTGTGGATGCGCGCCACCACGCGCAGCCCCCCGGCTGGATGCCCGACGGCGAACAGTGGGGGGTGCAGGTGCAGCGGGTGATCGGGCTGCGTCTGCGGGGCAAGCTCACCGCGGCCCTGCAGGTGCTGGAGTCGGTCCTGCCGCTGATGCCCAGCGCATCAGCGGCGGACGCGGTGACCGAACCGCTGCCCACCGCCAAGCTCGAGCTCACCCGCCTGCAGTTGCAGCAGGGCAGGATCCGCGCCGCCCGGCAGACCGCCGCCGACGTCGTCACCGCCTACCAGCGTCTCGGGATCGACAGCCACCCAGCCTGCCTGGACGCCATCGGGCTGCAGGCCGAAGCCGACATGACCGTCGACCTGACCGAGATGCATCTGGACACCGGGCAGTGGGACCGTCGACAGGCCGAGCTGGGGGAAGCGTACGACAGCTACCGGCGCACCCTCGGCGAGGACAATCCGCGCACGCTCGCGGCCAGGCTGCAGCGGGATCTCGCGCTGGTCAGCCGAGGTCGCCCGAAACAGGCCCTCGGCGCGTTGGCCGACACCGAGCGGGCGCTCGCCCGCGTCCTGGGCGAGACTCACCCGCTGCGCTACCGGGCGTGCTACGCCATGACCCTGGCGCACGCGCAGCTCAGGGACCACCCTCGACAGCTCGCGATTCTGCAGGAACTGCTGTCCTCGGAGGTCAAGAGCCTCGGTCCCTACCACCCGGACACCATCACCACCCACCTCGACGTCGGCATCGTCCTCGCCCTCACCGGCCAGTTGGAGCTCGGCAGGCGCTACGCGAACGAGGCGGTCCACCACATCGGTGACGAGCTGAGCTGGCGCACCGGGCTGCGCACCCGGGCAAAGATCAGCCAGCTCCTGATGCACCTGCCCAAGTTCCTATGGGAGGGCGCCGTGTTGCTCGATCGCTTGTTCGGTTCGAAGAAGACGGAGTAGTCGGCGGGGTCATCCGTCCGGTGCCGGGACCGTGATCCGGGCGGGGAGCGGTACGCCGAAGAGCAGGGCTACGACGTCGCTCACGGTGTGGACGCCATCGGCCAGAGTGCCGCTGG
>JBOHEL010000290.1:0-6570 GCA_050700995.1 Sciscionella sp.
CCGTCACCGGCAATGTGGTACTCGACCGGAACACCACAGCCACCGGAACCCTGCGTATGGTCAACGCCCGCATCGGCGGCTCACTACGGCTGACGGCGGCCAGCGTGGACGTCACCAACCACGACGACGGGCCGCACCTCGCACTGCGCTTCGACGGCAGCGAGATCCGAGGCGACCTCGACCTCCGACGAGCCCAGATCACCGGCGAGAGCAGGCTCGTCGACGTATGGGTACGCGGCAGCATGTTCGCCGACTACGCGAAACTCCACAACCCGGGCGCCGACGCACTCCAAGCACGCCGCTTCTCCGTCGGCGGCAACATGGACGCCCGCGATATGCACGTCGAAGGCTCCCTACTCATGCCTGGCACCAAAATCGGCGTCAACCTCGATCTGCGCGCCACCCGCATGGTCCAACCAGGCACACGCAGGCGCAACGGCCACAAGGCGTCCCTCGACCTCCAAGCAGCCGACATCGGCCGCGACCTGATCTGCGCGGCGGGCCGCAACCCCTTCGCCGCGCACGGCGGAGTCCGCATGCACCGAGCGGTGATCGGCAGGGAAACCGACTTCTCCGGGGCGGTACTCGGCTCCGCAATGGAGGGCAGCGCACTCGACGCTTTCGGCATCACCACACAGGAACTGATCCTCAGCGTCGGGCAGGCACCACGAGGCGAGGTCATCCTGCGCCACGCGCATTGCACCACCCTCGCCGACAACCCGCGATTCTGGGACGCCACCAAAAAGATCGACCTCGAAGACTTCCGGTACGACGCACTCGCCGAACCCATAGACCTCAAAAACGACGCCGAAGTACTCAAGCGGCTCACCCAACTACGTCACGCCATGCGCGCCGTCTACCGCCCGGGCCCCTACGACCAGCTCGCCACCATGCTGCGGGCATCCGGCAACGAGGAGCACGCCTCGACCGTCCTCATGCACAAGCAGCGCTGGCGCTACCGCGCGCTGGCGGACGGCTACCACATCGCCGGCCCCGCCGTACAGCTCTGGAGCTGGCTGCAACGCTCCATGGTCGGCTACGGCTACCGGCCAATTCGAGCACTCGGTTGGCTGTTGCTCTTACTGGCGTTCGGCACGTTCTGGTTCGGGCTGCACACCGAAGCGTGCGACTTCCACGCCGGCACGCTGATAGCAGGCCACTGCTCGGTTTCCGTCGACGAGACGGGCCTGGTGTGGAACCCCTTCCTCTACACCCTTGACCTGCTTGTGCCAATCATCGACTTCGGCAACAAGGGCCGATGGCACATGGTGGGAATCGACCAGTGGATGTCTTCGGCGTTCATCGCCGCAGGCTGGATACTTGCCACCACCGTGGCAGCGGGTCTCACCAACAGCATCCGCCGCCAGTAGCGGCAACGGCTTCAGCGCCGACGAAGGTACAGCTCAGGCAGCGCGGGCGCGGCTCACCGCCGCGCGGGGAGTAGGGCGGCGACCTCCGCCGCGGCGGCACAGACCCGGCGGGCGGTGGCCGCCTCTTCGAGCTCACCGATCGAGACCACGCCGACGCTGGTGTCGCCCCCGGCGACCGGCGCAGCCAGCCCCCATGCCCCCACCTGCAACTCGCCGCTGGTCACCGCGTACCCACGCCGCCGCGCCTGATCGACCTCAGCCCGCTCACCGGCCTGTGCGGGCCTGCCTGCCAGGATCGCGATGCCGGAGGCGCCGTGGTCGGCTGGATGCCGGAGCCCCACACGGTAGGCGACGTGCACGAACGAGTGCGCTGGTTCGACGACCGCCACCACCACAGCCTCCGGCGGTCGCGCGTCGCCGTCCAATGAGGTGAGAAACGCGGTCGCGCCGCATGCCCCCGCGAGCTGATGCAGCGCGACATCGGCGGCGGCCCGCAGTCGTGACCGCACGGACATGCCGAGTTCCACTACACCGAGGCCGAGTTGATAGCCCGCCTCGGTGCGGGCGACCAGCCTGCCCTCGCGCAGTGCGGCGAGCATCCGCCGCACCGCGTTGCGGTCAAGTCCCAGCCGGGTGGCCAGCGCACCGATCGGCAGCCCATCAGGATGCTCGGCCAGCAACCACAGGATCCGCAGACCGGAATCCAGGGTCTTCGCACCTGCCACACTCATGCTGTTGCGCTGCCCGCGGCGGCGGCACCTGGTGTGAAGCGGATCGGCAGGTGCTTGATGCCGTTGATGAAGTTCGACACCAGGTGATCGACGGGGCCAGCGACGGCGACGCCGTCCATCCGCCACAGCGCTTCTCCGAACAGCGCCCGCAGTTGCAGCCGGGCGAAATGTGCCCCGAGGCAGACGTGTGGGCCGTCGCCGAACGCCACGTGTGCGTTCGGCTCCCGCGTGATGTCGAAGCGCAGCGGATCGGGAAACACCATGGGGTCGAAGTTGGCGGAGGCGTGGAAAACCACTACCTTCTCGCCCGCCGCGACCGGCTGCCCGGCGAGTTCGGTGTCCACGACCGCGGTTCGCCGGAAGCTGAGTACCGGTGGGTGCCAGCGCAGTGCCTCCTCGATCGCGCTGTCCAGCAGTTCCGGACGGGCCAGTAACAGGCTGCGCTGTTCGGGATGGCTTGCGAAGGCAAGCATCCCGCCGGGCCCCGCGCTGCGGACGGTGTCGTTTCCCGCTACGGACAGCAGGAAGAAAAACATTTCCAGCTCGCCGCCCGTCAGCTCGGCGGTGGCCAGTGCCGTCATCACGTCGTCCGCGGGATGCGCGCGTTTGTATACAGCCAACTCCGTGGCATAGCCGAACATGTCGGCAAGTGCGGCAGGCGAACGCGGGTTGATCGGCGTGCCGTGTTCATCGCGCACCACCTCGGCGTGCTCCGGATCCTGATAGCCGATGATCCGGTTGGTCCACTTCAGTAGCAACCCTCGATCGGCCTCCGGCACGCCGAGCAGGTCGGCTAGATTGCCAAGCGGGAACTCGTCGGTGACCTCGGCGGCGAAATCGCACTCACCGCGCTCGATCACGGCGTCGATGAGGCCGCGGGCCCTTGCGGCCACGTGCTCGGCGAAGCGCTCGATCCGGCGCGGGGTGAACGCCCGGCTGACGATTCGCCGCAGCCTGCCGTGCTCAGGGGGATCCATGTTCAGCATCATGCGGCCGATGAACGGCAGGTCCGCGGGATCGGGATCGCGAATCTGGGTGGCTCCGAGCGCCGATGAGTACTCCTTCGGTGACTTCAGCACCCGCAGCACGTCGGCGTGCCTGGTGATGGCCCAGAACCCGGGACCGGCAGGCCAGTCGCCGATAGGATGTTCCTGCTGCCAACACACCGGATGGCGCGCGCGCAGGTAGGCGAAGGAGTCGTGCGGGATGCCGTGCTGGTAGCCCCGCGGGTCGAAGACATCGGGCACACCGGTCGTCGTCATTCGGCGAGGAACTCCTCGATCAGGGTGATCAGCGCGAGCGGCGTCTCGTCGGGGGAGTAGTGGCCAGCGTTCGGCATCACGCGGATCTCCGCGCTCGGGTACCACGTGCCGAAGGTGCCCCGCATGGCCTGCTCGCCGAGCGCGGGATCGTGTTCACCCGCGATCACCATCATCGGAGTCTTGCCGCCCGCGATGCGTTCGTGGAAATCCTCCACCGCCCAGGAGTCCAGATAGCCACGGAACGCCTCCACGTCACTGCATTCGGTTGAGCCGCGAACCATCACATCCAGCCAGGTACCGGTGAGCCGGTTTCCAGTGGTGAAATCGATGATCGCGCGCCGGCTGCCGGGATCATCGGGCGCCGCCGAGAACAGCTGGCCGGACTGCTCGTCGAAGGGCACTCCTGAGGCAGGCACCGGCGACACGCCCACCAGTTTGCGGACCCGCTCCGGCGAGCGGGCGAGCACCGCCTGTGCCGCCTTACCTCCCATGGAATGCCCGATCAACGAGAAGTCCTGCCAGCCGAGCTCATCGGCGGTAGCCAGGGTGTCGCCCGCGACCTCGTCGATGGTGTACTCGCCCTTCGTATCAATGGCTTCGCCGTACCCTCGGCAGTCGAGGAAGGCATAGCTGAAGCGGTGCTCGTCGAGGTAGGGCCAGATGGAGGAGAAGGCACGCCGATCGCCGAACCAGCCGTGTAGGGCGACGACATGATGCTCACCATTGCCGTGTACCTCGTGCGGGAGAACCTGTGCCGACATGACGCCTCCGATGCTCAAATATTGAGCCTGCCGCTCACTATATGTCGAGTGTGTCGTGGGTCACCAATACTGTCAATGCACCGCGACTCCGCACCGCGGCATGCGCCCGCCCTAGTTAACGTTGGCTCGTGAACGAACCTGTACTCGCGTTGGACATCGGCGGCACTAAGATCACTGCGGGGCTCGTTGGTCACGCTGGCCGGGTGCTGCACCGCTACCGGCGTGACATCCCGCATTCCGATGCCGAAGCCACCTGGGCCGCGGTGCGGGAAGCGGTCGATACCGCGCGCGGCAACGTCACTGTGGCAGGCGTGGGTGTTGGCTGCGCAGGGCCGATCGACGTGCGCACCGGCAAGGCCAGTCCGATCAACCTGCCGTGCTGGCGTGATTTCCCTCTGCTTGAGCGCATCTCGGCGCTGCTACCCGCGCTGCCGGTCGCGATGGCGGGGGATGGCGTGTGTATGACTATGGGCGAACATCTGGCCGGAGCCGGGCGAGGTAGTGAGAACCTGCTCGGGGTGGTGGTCTCGACCGGGATCGGAGGCGGCCTGGTGCTGCGCGGCGAGCCGTATCTCGGCCGGACCGGCAATGCCGGCCACATCGGTCACATGGTGACCGAGCCGGACGGCCTACCGTGCACGTGCGGCGGCCGCGGCTGCGTTGAGACGGTGGCCTCCGGGCCCGCGATGGTGAGGTGGGCACGGGTGAGTGGTTGGCAGGCGCCGGAATCCGCGCATGCCGAGCACCTCGCGGCCGCCGCACTGATGGGCGACGAGATCGCACAGTCGGCCTTCTCGAGGGCGGGCAAGGCCGTTGGCCGGGCGATCGCAGGTGTCGCCGCGGTCTGCGATCTCGACCTCGTCGTGGTCGGTGGCGGTGTCGCGCGCTCCGGTCCGCTGCTCTTCGAGCCGCTGCGGACGACACTCGCCGCGCATTCGCGCCTGTCCTACCTCGACGGACTCGCCGTGGTACCCACCGCGCTCGATGAGGATGCCGCGCTGCTCGGTGCGGCTTCCCTGATCAGGACCCGTGAGCACATCCGGGTGCCATAGCACCGGAACGTGCTCACGGGTACCTTCGGGGCGTGATTCGCACTCTGATCATCGCGGCGCTGGGCATCGTCGCGCTCGTGACTCTCATCCTGCCGCTGTCCGTCTCGGCCTGGTGGTGGTTCCTCACGGTGCCGCTGCTCGCGCTGGCCGCTGTCGGGGTATACGACCTGGTACAGCGCAGACACTCCATCCTGCGCAACTATCCGGTCATCGGACACCTGCGGTTCCTGATGGAGGCGCTGCGTCCGGAGATCCAGCAATACTTCATCGAGAACAACACCGACGGCCGCCCGTTCAGCCGCGAAACCCGCAGCGTGGTCTACCAGCGCGCGAAGGGCACCGAAGCCGAGGCGCCGTTCGGCACGGAGCGGGACGTGTACGCACCCGGGTACGAATCGCTGGTGCACTCCATGGCACCTGTCCCCGAACCGACGGAACATCCCAGGACGCGGATCGGTGGCCCCGACTGCAAGCACCCCTACGACATGGCGCTGCTCAACGTCTCCGCGATGAGTTTCGGCTCGCTGTCGGCCAACGCGATCCTGGCGCTCAACGGTGGTGCTCGCCGTGGCGGGTTCGCACACGACACGGGGGAGGGCGGGCTCTCGGACTACCACCTGCGGCCGGGCGGCGATCTGGTGTGGGAGATCGGCACCGGTTATTTCGGGACCCGCACCCCCGACGGCGGTTTCGACAAGAGCAAATTCGCCGATACCTCCGCATACGACGCGGTGAAATGCGTGTCGCTGAAGCTGTCTCAGGGGGCGAAACCTGGCATCGGTGGCGTACTGCCAGGCAGCAAGGTCAATGCCGAGATTGCCCGCGTACGGGGTGTCCCGCAGGGCGAGACCGTCATTTCCCCGCCCTATCACAAAGTATTCTCAACGCCGAGAGAGCTCGTGCGGTTCATCGCGCAGATGCGCGACCTCGCTGGAGGTAAGCCGACCGGATTCAAGCTCTGTGTCGGTTCACGCGCGCAGTTTCTTGCCGTCTGCAAGGCGATGCGCGAGGAGAACGTCACACCGGATTTCATCATCGTCGATGGCGCGGAGGGTGGCACTGGCGCGGCGCCGATGGGCTTCTCCGACCACGTCGGAGTGCCGCTGACCGAAGGGCTCGTCACAGTGCACAACGCGCTGGTCGGCACCGGCCTGCGAGCCCGGATCAAGATCGGTGCCAGCGGCAAGGTGGCCACCGGTGTCGACATCATCAAGCGGATGATCCAGGGGGCGGACTACACCAATGCCGCCAGGGCCATGATGTTCGCCGTGGGGTGTATCCAAGCACAGCGCTGCCATACCAACACCTGCCCTGTCGGCGTGGCCACCCAGGATCCCCGACGCGCCAACGCCCTCAATGTGGACGACAAGTCCCAGCGGGTCTACCGCTTCCAG
>JBOHEL010000291.1:0-6534 GCA_050700995.1 Sciscionella sp.
GACCGCGACCAAGTCTGACGACACCACCGTCGAGTTCCGGGGCGTTGTGCGCATCGACACCCCGGGTGAAGCGGACTACTACCGCAACGGCGGCATCCTGCAGTACGTCCTCCGCAGGATGATCGCCGCCTGACTCACCACCGCGCCTGTGAGCACTTTCCGGTGCTATGACACCGGAGAGTGCTCACAGGTCAGGAGGGGCGTTACTCCGGCTTGGTCCAGCAGGGCGTCCAGGAGCACGCAAGCACCGGAAGACACGTCGTGCAGCTTCACGACCGGCACTCGCCTCAGTGCGCGTGTCATGTGGTTCAACCTGGACGCGCACTACGGCCGCTCCTTACACAAAGGTATAAGTTTGGTGCGTTCGAGCAGGAACATGCGGAAATCGCGACCGCCGGCGAGTTCGCGCTCCATCTCGTAGCCGGGCCAGAAGTCCACGATCGTCGCCCACAGCCGGTGGTACTCCTCGCCGGTCACCTTGCGTGCCTTCACATCGAGCGTGCATGCGTTCACCACGATCGTCGCCTCCGGGTTCGCTATCAGGTTCACCGTCCACGCCGGGTGCTCGCGGCGCCCCCAGTTCGAGCCCGTCACGATGTACTGCTCGCCGTACGGCACGCAGAGCAGCGACGTCGTACGGGGCAGGCCAGTCTTGCGGCCGGTCACGGTGATCCGCAGCGACGGCAGGCCCGCGAGGCCGACCAGACCGATCCGCCCGCCCGTCAAGCGCTGCACCCTCTCATCCGAAAAGATGATCACCGGCGCCAGCCTCATCAGCCATCGATAGCGCCCCACCCTGCGTACCAACGGCGTCAGCGGGTTCATCCGGGTGACCTTAGCCGCCGGACATCAGAACAGTTCGATGGCGCAGGGCAGGGTCGGCGACTTGCTCAGCCGCGCATCGCAGGTCACCAATGGCACGTCGAGGCGGACGGCGAGAGCCACGTACAGGGCAAGCAACTCAGACCGCGCGTGCCAACGAGACCGCGAAGCGGCCCAGCGAATCGGTCCACCAGCGGTGCAGCTCGAAACCCGCCACCGACAGCTCCGCCGCGACCCGCTGCTCGCGGAACTTCGCGGAGATCTCGGTCCGCAACTCCTCCCCCTCCGCGAACTCGACCTCCAAATCGACCGCAGGCACTCGCACCCGCATCGCGCGAGCGGCCCGCAGGCGCATCTCGATCCACTCCTGCCGGGGGTCCCACAACGCCACGTGGTCGAACGCGTCGATGTCGAAATCGGCGCCCAGCTCCCGGTTGAGTACCCGCAGCACGTTGCGGTTGAACTCAGCGGTCACCCCAGCGTCGTCGTCGTAGGCGGCGACCAGCTTGGCGGGATCCTTCACCAGATCGGTGCCCAGCAGCAGCCACTCCCCCGGCTGCAACACACCCCGCACCGACCTGAGCAACCCCGCGCGCTCGTCCGGCATGAAATTGCCGATCGTGCCACCAAGGAACGCCACCGCCCTCGGTCGCTCTCCTGGCAGCTGGGCGAGGTGCTCGGTGAAGTCCCCGACCACGCCGTGCACCGCGATCGCCGGATACTGCGCGGCGATCGCGGCGGCAGCCTCCCGCAGCGCCGTCTCCGACACGTCCAGCGGCACGAACTCGCGCAAGGTTTCTCGATCCCGCAACGCATCCAGCAACAACCTGGTCTTCTCGCTCGAACCGGACCCCAGCTCAACCAGGGTAGCGGCCGCGGTCAGCTCCGCGATCTCCGCGGCATTGGTGTGCAGGATCTCCCGTTCGGCCCTCGTCGGGTAGTACTCGGCGAGCCCGGTGATCTTCTCGAACAGTTCGCTGCCGGTAGCGTCGTAGAACCACTTGGGGGGCAACGACTTCGGGTGCGATGTCAGCCCCCGGCGGACATCGCTGCGCAGTGACTCATCGACATAGTCCCCGGTGAGCTCCACCTGTACATGTGGTTCATTCATTCTCGCGCACTCCCAGTTCGGTCAGCTTGGTTCCTGATTCGCTCGCCACCAGCAGGTGTCGTTGCGGGACTTCGGTCCATCGCGTATCGCGATCGCACGGCTCGGATGCCACCGTCACCGATTCGGGCCTTGCGCACCACCACAGGGAATGACCCCACGCCGTGGCGTAGATCGTCGAGCCGTCGATGAGCAACAGATTCAGCCGGGACCCCGGCGCCGCGGCATCCGCCGCGCTCACCAATCGGGCGAGCGCGGGAGCGGGGTCACGCCCGGCACGCAAGTCCTGTCGCAGCAGCGCCCACAGCAACGCGGAATCCGTCGGCGCCTCCAGTGTCAGCAGATCCGCCGCCGGTAGCCGAGCCGCAAGCGATGCCGCCCCGTTTGGCCACCCGGCGAGCACGCCGTTGTGGCTGAACAGCCACTGCCCGTCCGTGAACGGGGCGCAGGCGGTCTCCACCACCGGCATGCCAACCGTGGCCGAGCGCACCGCCGCCAGCGCGGCCGTGGTGCGCAGCGCCCGACACACGTCACCAAGGCCCGCGGCGGTCCACATCGGACATGCACGGCGATATCGCGACGGCGTGCCCCCGGAATACCAACCGATGCCGAAGCCGTCGGCGTTCATGCGAGCGTCCGAGCGCATGTCCTGCGGCGCGTAGGACTGATGTAGCAACGAATGCGGGGGGTCGATCACCAGTTCGGCCAGCGAGCGCTCCGCGCCGAGATAAGCGAGATGGCGGCACACGCTCAGCCCACCTCGCTGACGCGGGCGTCACGAGCGCAGCGGAATCCCGCGAATATCTGGCGTCGTACCGGGAAATCCCAGTTGCGGAACGTACCTCGGCAAGCGGCCGCATCGGTGCCGAAGGACCCGCCGCGCAGTACCCTGTACTCGCCGCCGAAGAACACCCGAGAATATTCCGGGTACGGGAACACCTCGAACCCCGAATACCCACGGAACGCGCTGCTGGTCCATTCCCACACGTCGCCGATCAATTGGTGCACACCGAGGGGTGACGCTCCTTCTGGGTAGGCGCCGACGTCGGCAGGGCCCAGATGGCGCTGCCCGAGGTTGGCATGCGCCTCGGTGGGCTCGGCATCGCCCCACGGATACCGCCGGGACCGCCCGGTGACCTGATCGAACCGAGCGGCCTTCTCCCACTCCGCCTCGGTCGGCAGCCGCTTGCCCGCCCACGCCGCGTACGCCTGCGCCTCATACTGGGACACGTGCACCACCGGCTCCGAGGGCCGAGTGCGCTCGGTGACGCCGAAGGCCCGGCGCACCCAACCGTCGCCGTCGCGGGACCAGAACGCCGGTGCCGTCAGGTTCTCCGCGACCCGGTGCGCCCAGCCAGGTTCGCTCCACCAGCACGGGTCACGGTAGCCGCCGTCTGCGATGAACTCGGCGTATGCGGCGTTAGTCACCGGCGTGGTGTCGATGAAGTAGGGCTCGACATGCACGCGGTGCGCGGGCCGCTCGTTGTCAAGCGCCCACGGCTCGCTCGACGTGCCCATCACGAACGGCCCTCCTGGCACCAATACCTCCGGCGGCAGGCGCGCGACACGCGAGTCCGGAGGCGGCGGGGAGTGCAGCACGGGTCGGCCCGCCCGCAGCTGGTGGGTGGCGAGCATCGTCTCGGCGTGCTGCTGCTCGTGCTGCACGATCATGCCGAAAGCGAAGGCGTGCTCGGTCAGCCTGTTGCCCTCAAGCGGAGTCTTGGCCAACACATCGAATGACTTCTCCCGCACGTCTCGCACATAGCCACGCGCCTCGTCGGGCCCGAGCAGCGGCAACGCCGGGCGGTCGGCGCGGGCGTGGCGGAAAGCGTCGTAGAGCGAGTCGATGTCGGCGCGCAGCGGCTCTCTGCCGCCGACGTCACGCACCAGCCACAGTTCCTCTTGACTGCCAACGTGCGCCAGATCCCACACCAGCGGTGACATCAGCGGGGAGTGCTGCATGACGAGATCGGTGTCGTCGACCGACTCGGTCAGCGTCGCGCTGCGGTTCCTGGCACGCGTCATGGCATCGGCCACGATGCCCCGCAGCCGTTCCGGCCCGAGTTCGGTCAGTGGATGCACCACGGTGAATCATCCTTTCGCGATGTCGGGTGCGGTCGCCAGCCGCCGTTCGAGGCGTTGCGTTATCGACCCGGCCAGCGCAGCAGGCAGATCGGTTGCTGCCAGTGCCCGAGCACCGAGCGCGACGACCGCCGAGGCGCTTGCGCGCAGCCGCTCGTCTGCGAGGCCGTGCCTCGCGGCGGCCAGCCACCGGTGCCGGGCGGGTGCCGTGATCTCCATCACGTCGCGCACCGTCGAGGGGTCGGCCAGCAGCGCCGCCAGCAGCGCCACCGGGTCCATCCAGCCCTCACCTGCCTGCGCGTCGAGATACCGCACCTCCAGGTAGCCGTGCGGCCGCACCGGGGGGAACAGGGTGGAGAGGTGGTAGCTCAGGTCGTCCTCGGTCGGGGGCCGGGGCGTTCCGGAGGCGATCCACTCGGCGAAACTCAGTGGCCGTTGCGGCACCCAGCGCCCACCGTCGTCGCGCACGCAGATCACCGCGGTGCCCACCGCGCGCCGTGCCCAGTCGGCCGCAGGGTCCGTGGAGACGGCCGCCGGGCGCATCCGCGCGGGATCGGTGCGAAACAGCACCCGTTGCCGCATCGACGCCCACGGCATACTCGCCCCGTGCACGGTGCGCGAGTTCGCAAATAGTGCGCACAGTACCGGGCCGAGCGCGTGCAACGCCGCCCAGCGATCCGGCAACTCGGCGGAGGAGCCCGCGTCAAGGCAGACCTGGACGCCCGCGGTACTACACATCATCCGGAGGCCGTCCGCGCCGATCGGCGCGAAGGCGGCCTCCATGGCCTCGTACCGCGGGGTATGCAGCAACCGGCGCGGCGGCCGATGCGGGTCGGCTCCGGTCGCGCCGAGCACGAGATCGGCATCGGAAAGCAGCGCGGAGAGCGTGGCGGCGTCGGAGGAGAGATCGGTGAGCAGGCTGCGTAAGCCCTCGCGTGGCAGGGAGGAGATCTCGACCTGACCACCGGGTTCGACGGTGACGGCACCGCCACTGGGAAGCGGGAGCTGGGGACTGCCGGGGTGCAACGTTCGTGGTGCGTGAGGGCCGAGAGCAGCGGCGAGGACGCCCGCATCGAGGGCTCGGCGTCGGTCGTCAGCGTGGTGCACCGTCCACTCCAGTTCGGCACCGAGCAGCTTCGGCGGCCCGTGCTTGAAGCAGACCGAAGCGACGTAAGCCTCGGCTTCCGCGCGGGTACGGAGTATTCGTCGTCCGTCGACGTCCGATGCGGTCACCGCCGAATCGGATGCGGAGTATCGCAGTGCGGTCATGTGCGTCCACCACCTATTCTGGCCTCTGCCGCGACGCTACACAGCGGCACCGACAGTTTCACCTCGTGCGAACGCTCGTGGGGGTGTACGTCATATTTGTCGGTAGACGGCGTCGGCACTGGCCACGGGGTCATACCAGTTGCGGGCGCCGCAACAAGCCAGAAGTGGCGTGGCGAGCGCCCGCGCCCGGACGAGTCGGTATGACAACGGCCCAGTGTCAGTTCACGTCGAACTCGTTGCCCTCGGGATCTTGCATGGTCTCGTCGCAGTGGTCGATCCCATCGGTGGGCACCTCTCGTACTCTCCTGGCCCCGGCCGCGACGAGCCGGTCCACCTCGGCGTCGACCCGTGCCTTGCGTTGGTCGAGCGTGACGACGCGGCCGCCGCTGACGCCGAGGTCGAAGTGCGGCCGGTTCTTGACCGTCTTCGGCTCCTGGATCTCCTGGAACCGGATGCGTGGGCCGCGTCCGGTCGGGTCTCGCAGAAAGTCACCGCCGTCGCCGTCAGGGTCGAGTTCGTCTTCACTCACGCCGATGCTGCGCCAGTAATCGTTCCAGGTGGCGAATCCGTCGGGCGGTGGCTCCACCTCGTAGCTCAGCGCGGTCGCCCAGAATTGCGTCATCCGACGCGCGCGGGTGCAGTCGACAACGATCTGGAACATGGGTCTCCTTCCGTAGCGATTGCGGCCATGATGCTCCGAGGCGCCGACAACCGCGGCGGCACGCTCTCTTGGAGGGCTCGGGTGTGCGACGACGGTGTATGCGGGTGGCGGCGACGCTGGTCCGGCGCACGGGGCAGCTCATCGGTCGGTGACACGGCTGCATGCCGCCATCGGGTTCGTGACCGATATTGTCGGTGGGCGCAGCTATCTTGCAGGTATGGCAGCAACCTCCTTTTGGGACGTCATCGAGGGCCGCAGCGACCCGCCGCCTATCGCGGCACTACTGGGCTTTGAACTCCGAACTGTCGATCCAGCGGCGATGACCATCGAGGTTGGCTTCACCGCCCGCCCCGAGTTCTGCAACCCCGCCGGTGACGTCCAGGGAGGCATGTTGGCCGCCATGCTCGACGACACGCTGGGCCCAGCCTTGGTCGCGACGTTGGGTGACGGTGAGTGGGCACCGACCACCGATCTGCACGTCCAGTTCCTGGCCCGTGCGCGGCCGGGGCCTCTCATCGGTCGCGGTCGCGTGACGCGCAAGGGACGCGTGGTGGCTTTCCTGGCCGGAGACCTCAGCGACCCTCACGGCCGC
>JBOHEL010000292.1:0-6524 GCA_050700995.1 Sciscionella sp.
GTCCTCCTCCTGCCAGCACCTCGGGTGCTGGCAGGAGGAGGACGCGCCCGGGGGTGGAGGAGCTACATGTCAGACACGAAGGCGCCTGCCGGTAACACCGGCGGGCAACCCAACACATCCAAGAACGGTGCCAGTACCGAGGCACTGCCGGAACTTCCCGCCAAGGTGCGAGTGCACGCGCTGGCCAAGTTGCTGGGAAAGAGTAGCCGGGAGGTGCTCGACGCGCTGACCGCGCTCGGTGAGCCACCGCGCAGCGCACAGTCCAGCGTGGACAGGGAGCTGGCGACCCGGGTCGCCAGCCAGTTCGCCACCCCCGACACGAGCGCGGGTGAACCCGATGCGGCACCGGGCGTGGCGGCGAGCGCTACCGCGGAGCCCGAGAAGCCGCGCGGGCGCCGCACAGCGCCTTCCGCGATCTTCCTGCCGCCAGACCCCAGCGCCGCGCCCCGGCCCGCCCGCGCATCGAAGCAGAGCGAGGAGCGCGCTGCGAGTACCGCCGCCGAGGACACCGTGGCAGGCGCGGCGGAGGAAGTGGCGTCCGACGACCGCGATGACGGCGAGGACGCCGACGGAGCCGCTCGCCGCAGGCGCCGTCGCGGGCGCAGGGGCAGGGGCAGGGGCAAGGGCGGCCAGTTCGACGAGGACGGTGACGACGAGACGGCCGCCCAGCAGGGCAAGGGGAAGCCGGAGCAGGCGCCGGACACCCTACAGGGCGCTGCCAAGACTAAGCAGGCGGCTTCGGCGGACACCGAGGGTAGCGACGCCGAGGAGGACTCCGATGAGGACGCCGCGGACGATTCGCAGTCCGATGGCGGTTCGCGCCGTCGCCGCAGGCGCCGTCGCAGGAAAGACACCGGTGGTGGCGAGGCGGGCGGTGCGGACGGTGATCCGCCGAACACCGTGGTGCACGTCCGCGCTGCCAGGGACAAAGCCGAGCAGTCAGCCACCGGCTCCGACGAGGTACGCAGTGTCCGCGGTTCGACCAGGCTGGAGGCCAAGCGGCAACGCCGCCGCGACGGCAGGGAAGCGGGTCGCAGGCGCGTCCCGATCCTCTCCGAATCCGAGTTCCTGGCCAGGCGTGAGTCGGTTGAGCGCAAGATGGTTGTGCGGGAACGCGATGAACACGTGCAGATCGGCGTGCTTGAGGATGGTGTGCTGTGCGAGCACTTCGTCACCTCGCACGGATCCGCCTCGCTGGTAGGCAACGTCTACCTCGGCAGGGTGCAGAACGTGCTGCCGTCGATGGAGGCGGCCTTCGTCGACATCGGCCGCGGCCGCAACGCCGTGCTGTATGCGGGGGAGGTCGACTGGGACTCCGCGGGCCTTGAGGGCAAGGCACGCAAGATCGAGCAGGCTCTCTCCAGCGGAGACAGTGTGCTAGTTCAGGTCACCAAGGACCCCGTCGGACACAAGGGCGCTCGGCTGACGACCCAGATCTCGCTGCCCGGCAGGTTCCTGGTTTACGTGCCTGGTGGTGGCGCGACCGGGATCAGTCGCAAGCTGCCCGACACCGAGCGCAAGCGGTTGAAGGACATCCTCAAGCGGGTGGTGCCGTCTGACGCCGGTGTGATCGTGCGGACCGCATCGGAGGGCATCGGCGAACAGGAGCTTGATCGTGATGTGCAGCGGCTGCAGGCGCAGTGGGAGGTCATCAAGACCAAGTCCAAGGAGAAGAGCACGAAGGCTCCCGAACTGCTGTACGAGGAGCCGGACCTGCTCGTCAAGGTCGTGCGTGACCTGTTCACCGAGGACTTCGCGGCGCTGATCGTGCAGGGCGGCGACGCCTGGGATGTCATCGACGGCTATGTCAGGCACGTGGCACCCGATCTCAGCGACCGGCTCATCCGGCATGTCGGCAAGAACGATGTGTTCACCGAATACCGGATCGACGAGCAGATCACCAAGGCACTCGACCGCAAGGTGTGGCTGCCGTCCGGTGGGTACCTGGTGATCGACCGCACCGAGGCCATGACGGTGATCGACGTCAACACCGGAAAGTTCACGGGCTCTGGCGGCAACCTGGAAGAGACGGTAACCAAGAACAACCTGGAGTCTGCCGAGGAGATTGTGCGCCAGCTCAGGCTGCGCGATATCGGCGGCATCATTGTGATCGACTTCATCGACATGGTGCTGGAATCGAACCGGGATCTGGTGCTGCGCAGGTTGACCGAATGCCTCGGTCGTGACCGCACGCGCCACCAGGTCGCGGAGGTGACCTCGCTCGGCTTGGTGCAGATGACCCGCAAGCGGGTCGGCACCGCGCTGCTCGACGCGTTCTCCACGCCGTGTGAGCACTGCAGGGGCCGGGGTGTCGTGGTGTCCACCGACCCGATAGCCGCCCAGTCGAGCGGCGGTTCGCAGTCCTCAAACGGCTCGCGCAAGTCGCGCAACCGAGGCAAGGGGAGCGAGGCTTCGCCTGCCGCCGCGCCGGAGCCGCAGAAGGCCGAGGATGCGGATCCAGCCAAGGCCGCCGAGCGTATCGCCGCGTTGTCGCTGATACACGCCAAGGCCGAACAGGCCAAGCAGGGTGATCTGCCCGCAGGCGGGGATCGCGAGGGCGAGGCGGCACCCGAGCCCGCCTCCGTCGAAGTAACCCGCGAGGTGACCGAGCAGGCAGCTCCTGCGGCGACCGAGCCTGCGCCACGGGAGGCCGAGGAGTCTGCGTCGAACGTCGCCGCGGCCGTGCCGGAAGCATCGGCTCCGGTGACGCAGGAGGCCGCCGAACCGACCAACGGGCGGGTCACCACCACCGGCGGCGGGGAAGCTATGCCAGGCGTTGCGCGCGTGGCCCGTGCCGAGCCGGTCCCCGGTGAGGAGCCGACACCTGCTGCCGGCGTCGTTGGCGATGGCGTTGTCGCGCCTCGGCGCAGGCGTAGGGCGGCCTCCCGTCCGTCAGGGCCTCCGGCCGCCGCGCAACTTCCGCCCCCGGTGTGACCTACTCTCACCTCACCCCGTAACCTGTATGTCGGTCCGCCGTCCGGCAGGCCCCGTTGTGCGCCGCCCGAAACGGTCGATCGTGGCCGGGGCGTGCGCAACCATTGGACACCATCGAGCAGCAGGAGACTTCCGTGTCGACGTACGCGATCGTCAAGACCGGCGGCAAGCAGTACAAGGTGGCCGTCGGCGACGTCGTCGAGGTCGAGAAGCTCGACGGCGCGGCGGGTGCCGAGGTTACTTTTCCGGCCGTGCTCGTCGTCGACGGTGCTGAGGTGACCGCCGACGCGAACGCGCTCGGCAAGGTCGCGGTAACCGGCAAGGTCGTCGAGCAGACCAAGGGCCCCAAGATTCGTATCCACAAGTTCAAGAACAAGACCGGCTACCACAAGCGGCAGGGTCACCGGCAGAAGCTGACCCGCGTAGAGGTCACCGGAATCTCGCTGTAGCATTTTTCCACAAACGTTGACGAAGTGAGGACCTGAGCAGCCATGGCACACAAGAAGGGTGCGTCCAGCTCCCGTAACGGGCGTGATTCGAATGCGCAGCGGCTCGGTGTGAAGCGCTTCGGCGGCCAGGTCGTCAACGCAGGCGAGATCATCGTCCGGCAGCGCGGAACGCACTTTCACCCAGGAGTGAATGTCGGCCGCGGCAACGATGACACACTGTTCGCGCTGGCAGAAGGTTCGGTGCAGTTCGGTGCGAAGCGTGGACGCAAGACCGTCAACATCGTCCCGGTCGAGGCCTGAGCGCCTGCCGCGCCGCGACGCGAAACCCCACGGAAGGGGCGGGCCGGAAGCATCCGGCTCGCCCCTTTTCTCGTGTTTGTCCACTGATGAGATGAGGTAGTGGCAGTGTCCCGGTTCGTTGACCGCGTGGTGATCCACGTCGCAGCGGGCGACGGTGGCCACGGCTGTGCCTCCGTGCATCGCGAGAAGTACAAGCCGCTGGGTGGCCCCGATGGCGGCAACGGCGGCAACGGCGGTGGCGTCGTGCTTGAAGTGGACGCCAACGTGCATACCTTGCTGGACTTTCACTTCCGGCCGCACGCTCGGGCCACCAACGGCCGCCAGGGACAGGGCTCGCACCGGCACGGCGCCGCAGGCGAGGACCTGGTGTTGAAGGTTCCCGACGGCACGGTCGTGCTGAACGGCGACGGGGCGGTGCTGGCGGATCTCGTCGGTCACGGCACCAGGCTGATCGCCGCAGGCGGCGGGCGTGGCGGGCTCGGCAATGCCGCGCTCGCTTCCCGGGCGCGCAAGGCGCCGGGCTTCGCCCTGCTTGGCGAGCCCGGTGAGGCTCGCGACCTGGTACTCGAACTGAAGTCCGTTGCCGACGTTGGGCTGATCGGGTTCCCGTCCGCGGGCAAGTCTTCGCTGATCGCAGTGCTCTCGGCGGCACGCCCGAAGATCGCCGACTACCCTTTCACCACTCTGGTGCCCAACCTTGGGGTGGTCACGGCGGGGGAATCGGTGTTCACGGTCGCTGATGTGCCCGGGCTGATCCCGCAGGCCAGCCAGGGCAAGGGCCTCGGGCTGGATTTCCTCCGTCACATCGAACGCTGCGCGGTGCTGGTGCATGTGGTGGACTGCGCGACCGAGGAGCCGGGGCGGGACCCGGTGTCCGATGTGGATGCGCTGGAAGCCGAGCTGGCACAGTACACGCCGTCGTTGGAGGTGGATCTCGCCGCTCGGCCGCGGATGATCGTGTTGAACAAGCTCGATATCACCGATGCCCGTGAGCTGGTTGATATGGTTCGCCCAGAGCTGGAAAAGCGTGGCTGGCCGGTGTTCGCGGTCTCAACCGCGAGCAGGGAGGGATTGCGGGAGTTGCGCTTCGCGATGGCCGAGGTGGTTGAGAGCTACCGCTCGCACGCGCCCATCGTTGAGCCCACCCGTATCGTGCTGCGTCCGCACGCCGTGGGGGACTCCGGGTTCGATGTGGTGGCCGATGGCGAGGGCGGTTTCCTGGTCCGAGGGGAGCGGCCGCGCCGGTGGGTACAGCAGACGCAGTTCGACAACGACGAAGCGGTGGGGTACCTCGCGGACCGGCTGGCTCGGCTGGGTGTCGAGGATGCGCTGGCCAAGGCCGGAGCGCAGCCAGGTGACGCCGTCACCATCGGTGGGGTGACATTCGACTGGGAGCCTTCCACCCCGGCGGGCATCGCGATGACGATGCACGGCAGGGGCAGCGATCCTCGGTTGGAGCCCGACGGCAGGATTGGTGCGGCGGAACGCAAGGTCGCGCACCGGGTCCGCCGGGGGCTCGTCGACGGCGAGCGGGCCGAAGGGGACAGCGAAGGAGCATGAGCAGCGCCAGGGCAGCGGTCGCCGCCGCCAAGCGGATCGTGGTCAAGGTGGGTTCCTCGTCGCTGACGACCGCGGCGGGCGGGCTGGACCGGCGCAGGCTGGACCCCCTGGTGGATGCGCTCGCACTGCGGCGAAGTACCGGTACGCAGGTGGTGCTGGTGTCGTCGGGAGCGATCGCGGCGGGTCGCGCTCCGCTGGGCCTTCATCGCAAGCCGCGCGACCTTGCTACCCAGCAGGCTTCTGCCAGCGTCGGGCAGCTCACACTCGCGCACGCGTATGCTGACTCCTTCAACCGGCATTCGCTCATCGTCGGTCAGGTCCTGCTGACCGCCGACGATGTGGTGCGGCGCGCCCATTACCGCAATGCGCAGCGGACGTTCAACCGGTTGCTCGCGCTCGGGGCGGTGCCAGTGGTGAATGAGAACGACACCGTGGCCACCGACGAGATCCGTTTCGGCGACAATGATCGGCTCGCGGCGCTGGTGGCTCATCTGGTGGGTGCGGAGGCGCTGGTGATGCTTTCCGATGTAGACGGCCTGTACGACGGCGATCCCGGCGCAGCCGGTGCCAAGAAGATTTCCGAAGTGGTTTCACCGTCCGATGTGGATGGTGTGGACGCCGGTGCTCCGGGGGCGTCGGGCGTGGGAACCGGCGGTATGGCCTCGAAACTCGCGGCTGCACGGTTGGCTGCGGGCGCGGGTATTCCGGTGCTGCTCGCCTCGGCCGTGGAGGCGCACTCGGCGCTGGGGCGTGCCGATACCGGTACCGCCTTCAGCGCGCCGGGGGCCAGATTGTCCGCCCGCAGGTTCTGGTTGGGCTACGCCGCCGGTGCCAGCGGGCGGCTGCACCTCGACGACGGCGCGGTGCGGGCCGTCGTGCGGCGTAGACGTTCGTTGCTGGCAGCGGGAATTACCGGGTTGGACGGCGAGTTTCGAGCGGGTGACGTGGTGGAGCTCCTCGACGGCACTGGCAAGCGGGTGGCTCGTGGGGTTGTTGCCTACGATGCGACCGAACTGCCGGTACTGATCGGCCGTTCCAGCCACGAACTACCACCGGAGCAACGTCGCGAGGTCGTACACGCCGACGACCTAGTCCCCCTCCCCTAACCGTAGGTTGTGGTGTCTTCAAGACCCACAAACCTTGTGGATAACTAGGCTCTCCAGTGCAATTATGGTGCATCGAGCCAGGTTATCCACAGGCGCCGAAATTGGGGTTCCATGCCAGCGGAATGCTCGCCATGCTGGTGGTATGAAAGAATGGTGGGGAGAGTTCGTTGAACAT
>JBOHEL010000293.1:0-6513 GCA_050700995.1 Sciscionella sp.
CCTGTGTCCGCATCGCCGAGGTACCCCATACCGTGAGTCCCACCGACCTCGGGTACTCACCGGTGTCGTTCCGGTGGCGCGCGAGCAGGGAATCCGCGAGGGACATGCCCACGTCGAAGGAGTTGCGCGACGGGATGGCCTTCGGGTCGACCGAGTAGAAGTTCCGCCCGGTCGGCAGCACCGAGACCAGGCCACGGGTCGGCGAGCCCGACGGGCCCGGCTCCACGAACCTGCCGTCAAGCGCCCGCACCACATTGCTGATCTCATCGGTGGTCCGCGCGAGCCTCGGCACCACTTCCTGACAGGCGAACCGCAGCACAGACTCCACATCGGACACTCGCTCGCGGAGCACTTCAAGCACAACCTGCGGCACCTGCGCCGCCTGCCACTGCGAGGTCTGAGCACCGACAACCAGCTTGCGCGCCAAGGTTTCCAGCAGATCCACCAGATCGGCCGCTGTTGTAGCGGGGCCGCCGACGAGCTCCCGCAAGGTGTCCGGGGCGCTCACCGCGCTGCCGGGAGCAGCCAGCAACTCCTGCTCGTCCAGTCCGAGGTGCACAGCCAAGGCGGCACGCAGCCCCGGCAGCGCACCGGTGGTGCCGCCGAACACCTGGCGTGCCCGCAGCACCGCGAGCACATCGTTCACGAGTTCGTCACCGAGGGGTGCGCGACCGAGGATGTGCAGCCCGTCGCGGATCTGCACATCCTTGACCTCGCACAGGTAACCGTCGATGTGCATCACGAAATCGTCGAAGCTCTCCGCGTTGGGGATCTCGTCCTGATGCAGGTCATGATGTAGCTGCGCCTTCGTCACCAGTTCCCACACCTGCGCCCGCAACGTTGGCAGCTTGTCGGGGTCCAGCGCCTGCACGGTCGCATACTCGTCGAGCAGCGCCTCCAGCTTTGCCATATCGCCGTAGGTGTCGGCACGGGCCATCGGCGGGATCATGTGATCCACCACGCAGGCGTGCGCACGCCGTTTGGCCTGCGTGCCCTCCCCCGGATCGTTGACGATGAACGGGTAGACCAGCGGCAGATCGCCGAGTACGGCGTCGGGCGCGCACTCGGAGGACAAGCCCAATCCCTTACCCGGCAACCATTCCAGCGTGCCGTGCTTGCCGAGATGGATCACGGCGTTCGCGCCGAACTCGGTGTCAAGGTACCGGTAGGCCGCGAGATACTGGTGCGATGGCGGGAGATCGGGGTCGTGGTAGATCGCAACCGGGTTCTCCCCGAAGCCCCTTGGCGGCTGGATCATGAGGATCACGTTGCCGAAACGCAGGGCCGCGACGTAGATCCGTCCGTCGTGGGTGTACAGCTCGCCGGGCGGCCTGCCCCAGTGCCGGACCACGGCCTCCCGCAAGGATTCCGGCAATTCCTCGAACCAGCGGCGGTAATCCCGCGCGGGGATCCGGACACAGGCGTGCGCCATCTGCTCCTCGGTCAGCCACTCCACGTCCTGGCCGCCCGCCGCGATCAGTTCGTGGATCAGCTCGTCGCCCTCGAGGTTGCCGACGTCGAGCCCGCCGAGGTCGTAGCCGGCCCCGGCGAGCGCGCGAAACAGCACCACAGCGGAAGCCGGCGTGTCCAGCCCGACGGCGTTGCCCACCCTGGAATGCTTGGTGGGATACGACGACAACACGACCGCGAGCTTCTTTTCGGCGTTCGGCACGCGCCGCAAGCGCGCCAGCCTCACCGCGATCCCCGCTACCCGAGCCGCGCGCCCCTGCTCCGCCACATAGACCCCGATGCCGTCGTGGTCACACTCCTTGAACGAGAAAGGCACGCTGATCAGCCTGCCGTCGAACTCCGGAATGGCGACCTGCATCCCGGCATCCATCGGTGAAAGCGCGGCGTTGGACTCCGACCAGCCCTGCCTGGTTGAGGTCAGCACAAGTCCTTGCACGATGGGGATGTCGAGTGCGGCGAGGGCGCCCGCGTCCCACGCGTCGTCGTCGCCGCCCGCCGAGGCGCCCGCGGCGAGGGCGCCCCCTGCGGCTAGCACGGTGGCGATCAGCGAGTCGCATCGTCCGAGCAGTTCGCGCAGTCCCTCGGCCTGTCCGGCATCCAGCCCCCGCAACGAGCCGCAAAATACGCACAGCGCGTTTCCGCCTGCCTCCTCGACGGCATCGGCGAGCGCGTCAACGAACGCGGTGTTGGCCGCCAGCGCGTGCGCCCGGTAGAACACGATGCCTACGGTCGGCCTACCCTCGACGATCGGTCGCGAACTGTGCACCCCATAGCTCGGCATGTGTTGCGGAGCTGCGAAGCCCTCTCCGGTGAGCAGCACCGTGTCGGAGAGGAAGCGTGCCAGTTCACGCAGGTTGCCGGTGCCGCCCTCGACCAGATAGGCCAGCGTCTGCGCGGCGACCCCGACCGGCACGGTCGAGGCCGCCATCAGCTCGGCGTCGGGGGTGGCCTCGCCACCCAATGCCACTGTGGGCAGCCCCGATGCGAGCACCGCGTCCAGGCCATATTCCCAGGCCCGCCTGCCGCCGAGCAGCCGCACCACGACCAGGTCAACCCCGTCGAGGAGGGCGGGCACTTCGGCCGGGCTCACCCTCGCCGGGTTGGCCACACGGTAACCAGCGCCAGCCTGCCTCGCGGCGAGCAGGTCGGTGTCGGCGGTGGACAGCAGCAAGATCCGCACAGCGGTGTCCCTCCTCGGGGTTTCGCGCCCCGGGTTCGATCGAGGTGGCACAGCGGCGTGGATGCTCTGGCTACGGGATCATCGCTGACCCCACACAGTGGCGCGACCGCCCCGGACTCACACCGGGTTCCTCCACAACCGCCGAGATGTCAGTTCATGCTACGGGCGACCTCACGGCTTGCGACCGACACCGGCGAATCCGCTGGCCTTGCCCGCGATATCGACCCGCGGTTCGGCGGGATCGGGCCGCCACCGCCACATCTCGACGATGCCCGGCTCGACCGGCTCCAGCCCGGCGAAGAAGCTCTCGAATCGCGCCTTGCCGCGATAGGTGAACGGGGTGGCGGTGCGGTCGTAAACGGCGCTTGCCGCACTCGCGCCGGTTTCCCGCGCTTCGGTCAGGCCGTCCTTGCTCGGATGCTGCAGCGCGAAGTAACTGCCGGGCGCGACGCGGTCGCGGTATCCGGCGATCACGGCGGAGGGATCGCTGCTGTCGTCGATGTACTGCAGCACCCCTGCCATGATCACCGCGATCGGGCGTGTCAGATCGAGTAGCGCGGCCACGTCGAGGTCGCCGAGCACCTCGCCGGGGCGGCGCAGGTCGGCCTGCACCACGGTGGCCAGCCCATTCCCCGCCAGGATGTTCCGGCTGTGGGCGACCGCGATCGGTTCGATGTCGACATAGACGATCTTGGCTTCCGGGTTCCCCTGCTGTGCGATCTCGTGCACGTTGCCGACTGTCGGTATCCCCGATCCGAGGTCAAGGAACTGGTCGATCCCGATGCCCGCGAGGTAGCGCACCGCCCGCTGCAGGAAGTACCGGTTCGCCCGCATACCAAGCCCGATCGCAGGATGGACGCGCCGGGCGTCCTCGGCCGCCGCCCGATCGACTTCGAAGTTGTGCGCGCCACCGAGGAAATAGTCGTAGATCCGCGCTGAACTTGGATGCTCGGCGTCAACCGGTGGTATCGACGATGACGGCGGCACTGCGCACACTCCTCGGCATGGGATCACTGACACCCCGCAGTCTCCTGCATTTCGGTCATCGGGTCCAGGCGCTGCCCGCGCGCCGCCGCGCGACTAGAGTCGAGGCCGCCACGGAAGATCACTACGTAGTGGAGGATCGCCCGAATGAGCCTTGAGCGTCCAGTTCCCCCTGACCCTTATTCGCTGCTGCCGCCCGTGCCCTCGTTCCCGGTGTCGTCCAACGATGTGGCCGACGCCCGGGCGCTGGCCGCCGCGCACACCGCCGACGGCGGCAGCACCTCACCGCAGCTGAGCTGGTCCGGCTTCCCCGAGGAGACCAGCAGCTTCACCGTCACCTGCTTCGACCCCGACGCACCGACACCGTCGGGGTTCTGGCACTGGGGTGTGGTGAACCTGCCCGCCAGCGTCACCGAACTGGCCACGGGTGCGGGAACGGGCAACGAGCAGCTGACGGCTCCCGCGTTTCACGCGCGCAACGACGCAGGTAGCTTCGATTTCACCGGAGCGGCCCCGCCACCCGGTGACTTCCCGCACCGCTATTACTTCGTGGTACACGCGGTGGACGTCGAACAGCTTGGGGTGGATGCCTCGGCGAGCCTCGCCGTGGTCAGCTTCAACCTCGCCTTCCACACGCTAGCGCGTGCCGTTATCACGCCGACATTCCAGCGCTGAACCCGAGGTCCGTCGGGTTCTGGGGAATGCTGTGCCCATAGTCGCGCGTTGGCGCGGACAGTGACCTGCGAGCGGGAAGGACTCTGGCGTGCGGCATTTCGATCTGGTGATCATCGGCACCGGTTCCGGTAACTCCATTCTGAACGAGCGGTTCGCGGATTGGGACGTCGCGATCGTCGAGCGTGGCGTCTTCGGCGGCACCTGCCTCAATGTCGGCTGCATCCCGACCAAGATGTTCGTGCACACCGCGGACATCGCCGCGACCCCGGCCGGGTCGTCGAGGCTCGGTGTTGACGAGACGCTCGATCGCGTGCGATGGACCGACATACGTGAGCGCATATTCGGACGTATCGACCCGATCGCGGTGGGCGGCGAACAGTACCGCCGCACCCACGCCGACAACCGCAAGGTCACCGTTTACGCGGGCAATGCCCGCTTCACAGGACCGAAAACACTCGCCGTAACCCCGAACGACGGCGGTGCCGTGCAGACGATCACGGCCCAGCACATCGTGCTCGCCGCGGGCGGTCGTCCGGTGGCGCCCGATATAGACGGGTTGGCGGACGCAGGCTACTACACCTCCGACAACATCATGCGGCTCGACGAGTTGCCCGCGCGCATGACCATTCTCGGCAGCGGGTTCATCGCGTCGGAGTTCGCGCACGTCTTCTCCTCGCTCGGCGTGCGGGTCACGCTCATCGCTCGCTCCGCGACCCTGCTGCGCGGCGAGGACACCGATATCGCGGCACGCTTCACTGAGCTGGCGCGGCAACGGTGGGACGTGCGCATCAACCGCAAGGCGATGTGCGCGCAACGCGTCGGCGACCAGGTTCGGCTGCACTGCGAGGGCCCGGACGGCGCGGAATCGGTGGACGCCGGCGTGCTGCTCGTGGCGGTCGGCCGGATGTCCAACGCCGACCAGCTGAGTCTCGACGCCACCGGAGTGTCCACAACGGACTCAGGGCGTATCGAGGTCGACGACTACCAGCGCACGGGGGTGGAGGGCATATGGGCCCTCGGCGATGTCAGCTCGCGCTACGAGCTCAAGCATGTCGCCAACCATGAGGAGCGGGTGGTGCAACACAACCTGTTGCACCCGGAGCGCCCGGTGGCATCGGACCACCGGTTCGTGCCGCATGCGGTCTTCACCTCGCCGCAGATCGCCTCGGTGGGGCTGACCGAGCAGGAGGCGCGCGCTCGCGGGCTGCGCTATGTCACGTCCACGCAGGACTACAGTGGCATCGCCTACGGGTGGGCGATGGAGGACACCACCGGATTCGCCAAGCTGCTCGCCGACCCGGCGACCGGTCAGCTCCTCGGGGCGCACATCATCGGCCCGCAGGCGTCCACGCTGATCCAGCCGCTGATCCAGGCGATGAGCTTCGGCCAGCCCGTGCAGGACGTCGCGCGCGGGCAGTACTGGATCCACCCCGCCATGCCGGAACTCATCGAGAACGCCCTGCTCAGCCTCCCCCTCGACTAGAGCCGTGAGTACTTTCGACGGCTATAACCGTGGAGAGTGCTCACGGTGCTCAGATGTAGCGGGGGCGGCCTGCGAGTATGCCGATCACCACCTGCAGGCAGACGGCGGCCAGTAACAGGGTCAGCGACATTGTCCAGCTACCGGTGATGCCGCGCAGCAGGCCGAAGACGAGCGGCCCGACCGCTGCCAGCAGGTAACCGATGCCCTGCGTCATGGTGGAGAGTTGCCTGGTGTCGGCGGGATCGCGGGTGCGCAGCGAGATCAGCGCGATGGCCACCGTGAACGCACCCATACCGACTCCGATCAGCACCGACCACAACCACGGCGCTGCGGCAGGAGCGACCAGCAGGCCGATCACGCCGAGGCCGCCGATCAGCGTCAGCCCCGCTGCCCAGCCGGACTGGCTGCGCTGTCGCGCCGCGATCGGTGTCACGACCAGGCTGCAGGGCACGCCGAGGACGCTGGTGATCGCCAGCAGCACGCCCGCCGTGCCCCTGCTCACCCCGGCATCGACGAATACCTGCGGCATCCAGCCCATCATCACGTACGCGAACAGCGACTGCAGGCCGAAGTAGATGGTCACCAGCCAGGCGAGCCTGCTGTGCAGCAGCGATCGCAAGGTGCGGTTGGCCGGTGGTGGGATAGCCGTCGACGCCCGCTTGCGGGTACCGTGCCGGGCCGCCACTGCCCATGCCGCCAGCGCGAACACGCCGAGTAGCGC
>JBOHEL010000294.1:0-6490 GCA_050700995.1 Sciscionella sp.
CACCAACCCGAGCGGAACCGGCCCCGGCGATTTCGGTTCCAACGGCCCAAGCTCCGGGCCAGGGTTCGGACCCGGCCAAGGTGGCCCTGGTGGCGGCAGACGCTCGGGTGGCGGCGAGTTCGGCGGTATGCCCATCGGCGGTATGGGTGGCGGATTCGGCGGCGGGGAGGACTCGGTCCGCAGCGGCAAAGGGTTCGGTAGCGGATCAGGCGGCTTCGGCTCTGGTTCCGGCAGCGGCGGCTCCGCCAGCGGGTCAGGCGGCACTGGGTCAGGCCCCACCGGAGCAGGGGGTGCGGGCCGGGCGGGTGCCTCGGGCGCCAGTTCCGCGGAGGCCGGGGCAGGCGGCAGGTCCGGGGCAGGCGCGGCTGCCGCCGAGGAGTCGGCCATGCAACGTGGTGCCGCGGGTGCCCGCGGTGCCGGTGGCCGCGGCATGGGCATGATGCCACGCGGCGGCGGTAGCAAGGGCGGCGAAGATGGCGAGCACCAGACGGCGTCCTATCTGGTGGAAGCGGACCCCGACTCGATATTCGGTACCGATGAGAAGACCGCTCCGCCGGTGATCGGTGCTTGATGTACTGGCTCACCATGACCGAAGCCGATATCGTGGCCGACGGGCTGGACACCCAGATTCGGCAGTTCCCATTCCAGTTCCCAGGCAGTAGCCCACTGCTGGAAGAGCGCATCCGGCTCGCGGCGGGCGTCAGCGACGGCCTCACCGAGCGTGGTTTGATCCGCCGAGGCAAGCTGCTGCCAGAACTCGAAGAGGGGTTCCGGCTGCTCTCGCGGTACCACTTCGCGATCGCCGTGATGGGAACGATCGCGTCGGACCGCGAGACCTACGCGCGGGTATGCGCCGACGCGCGTTCCGGCGTGCTGGTAGTGGCCGACGGTGAACAGATCGGGTTGCAGCCCATCCGGGCCGAAGAGCTGTTGCGCGCGGCGATCGGGCTGCTGCCCGCGTTGCCGCCCGGCCCCGGTCAATCGGTGACCGTCACCCAACAGGCGAAAACGCCCGCCAGAGTCGGCGCCGATGACGAGGGTTTCCAGATCCCCTTCGTGCAGGGCGGTAGCTCCTCCGGTGCGGCGCAGCAGCGGGCAGCCGAGGAGATCCTGCGCAGGCCCCGAACCGGTGCGGGCTATTTCGTCGGGAACCGCAGGGACCCCACCGGTGAGACCGTGAATACGCCAGCACTGAACTGGCTTGACACCGATGCAGGCCGATACATGGTCACCTCAGGACAGTCGGGAGACGGTGCCACCTGGGCCACGTACTCGCCCGCCGACTACCCACGCATCGAGCGCAAACTCTATGAATCGATCTATACCTGACCCATGACGCCGCGTACCAGGCACACCTCCCACCCAGAACAACACTGATCGCGCCGGCGGGAGGGCAGGGGTGCGCACCGTGCGGCAGGCGCTGGCGCTACAGATCCTGGCCGGAGCCAGGCATCTCGCCGGTGACGACGAAAATGGTGCGCTTGGCGACCGACACCGCATGGTCTGCGAACCGCTCGTAGAACCGACCCAGCAACGTCACGTCGACAGCGGCGGCGACGCCGTGGGACCAATCCTTGTCCATCAGCACCGTGAACAGGTGGCGGTGCAGGTCATCCATCTCGTCGTCGTCGTCTTCGATGGCACGGGCCTGCGCCACGTTCTCGGTGCGAATCACCTGGGCTGCCTTGTTCGCCAGTGCCACCGCGACCTTGCCCATCTGCGCGAAGTACGGCCGCACCTGCTCCGGCAGGACAGCCTGCGGGTGCCTGCGGCGCGCGGCCTTGGCCACATGCAACGCCAGGTCCCCCATCCGCTCAAGGCTCTCCGCGGCATGGATCGCCGCTAACACCGTGCGTAGGTCGGTCGCCACCGGTGCCTGCAGCGCCAGCAGCGCGTAGGCTTTCTCCTCCGCCGCGGACCGCGCGTCGTCTACCTCAGCGTCCGCGCTGATGACACTCTCGGCTAGCGGTAGATCGGATTCCAGCAGCGCCTCGGTGGCTCGCCCCATCGCGTTCGCGACGGTCTCGCACATCGTGGCGAGGTGATCGGCGAGATCTCCGAGCTGCTCGTGGTACGCCCTGCGCATGATGTCCACCCTATGTGATGTGCGCGCACTCAGGGCGTCCTGGACCTGAACCGCGGATGAACTCCCCGCCAGCCTCCCAGGACCCTAGCTAGGTGCAGCTGGTGTCGGCGGCGTTGACGGTAGCCAGCGGAGGACCGTGCTGCTTGGTGCCGGAATCGTTCTGGTTGCCCGAGTCGCCGGACGTGCCCGCGTTGATGCTGTGGAACTCCGGCCCGATCAACAGGATCACGGCACCTTCCGCAGACGGATCCTGCTGCAACGTCGCACCAGGCACCGCGGCGGCAAGCACCTTGGCCCGATCGGCGGCATCCGCCGCGTACTTGATCGTAGTGTGGGCGACCTTGCTCGGCGCGTTCTGCGTCTGCATCACCTGGAATCCTTGCTTCGCAAGGGTATCTGCGGTGCCTTTGGCGATGCCATTGGTGGTGTTGCCCGCATTGAGCACCTGAATCTTGACGCGCTTCGGGTCCACCTTCGTCGGCGTGGGCTTGCTTTGTGCCTGTGGGCTCGGCGCGGGTTTCGCGCCTGGCAGCGCGGTGCCGTTGATGATCGAGTCGAACAGTGCCCGGTTGTCGGCCGTGCGGAGCACCTCGTTGCCACGGGAGTTGGCGTAGCCGGTAGTGGGGACGGTGACGAAGGTGACCTTGCCGGAGCTGATCCCCTGCATGGACTGTGCGAGCGTGAGAAGTTGATCGACATCGAGGTTCTGGCCAAATGTGGACTTGGCGAACGCATTGATGAAGTTGCTGAGCTTCCCTGGGGCCAGCAGCACGTCATGGGAAAGGACCTTGCGCAGCAGCGAGGACAGGAACCGTTGTTGACGCTGCATCCGGCCGTAGTCGGAGGTGGGGTCCCCGATCACGTGCCTGGCGCGCACATAGTTGAGTGCCTGGGTGCCCGAGATGGATTGCTTTCCCGATCTCGGCAGCACCGTGCCGAGCACCGTGTCCTTCAGCGGTTTCGTGGTACACACCTGAACTCCGCCGACCGCGTCCACCATGTCCTTGAAGCCGCCGAAGTCGATGCCTGCGAAGTGATTGATTTTCAGCCCGGACAGACTCTGCACCATATCGGTGAGGCATTTCGGACCGCCGACGGAATACACCGAGTTCAGCTTTACCTGGGGTTGTGGCGGCGAACGCGTGGTGGAGTACTGGCCGGTTTTCGGGTTCCAACGCTGGCAGCTCGGCCGGGCCACCTCTAAGTCGCGCGGGAAGGAGACCACGATGACGCGCTTCCGGTCGGCGGGAATGTGGGCGACCATCACGGTGTCCGCCCTGGCGCCGCCCGCGTCCTTGACCGTGCCAGCGTTGTCGGCGCTGCTCTCCCCGATTCGGGTGTCCGATCCGACCAGCAGGAAGTTCTGGTCGCCTTGCTGTCCTGCCGCGTTTCGGATCGCCGCCGAGTTCTCGTTGAGCGCATCGATCAGCTGGAACTTGCTGTTCACCCAGGCCTTCGCACCCCAGGCGACGCCGGTGACACCGAATATCAGTATCGCGACCACGACGGCGATGATCTTCCCGGCAAGCCGTGCGCGGTTGTGCTTGCGCAGCTTCTTGGCTTGCAGCCGGGTGACCGGCTGGCCTTGCGGTTGCTCAGGCTCGGGTGCGGCGTCCTGCTCCGGCGGCGGTGGCGCCACCACCGGCAGGCTTGTCGAGGAGAGCGCCTGCTCCATCTCCTCGTCGACGGCCCGCCACGGCATGAACCGGCCCACACCACTGCGGCGCCTGCGTTCCTCCTCGGCGATCTCGTCGTGTACCGCGGAGAACCTGGCGAGCGTGTGGTCCAGCTTCCGCTTGCGCTCGACGGATTCGTCGATCGGTTCCATTTCCGAGGTGAGGCTGGCCGGGTCGACCTCGTCGCGTCGCTGCGGTGGCGTTCGCGGACGCCGCTGGGGTGGCCTCGGCAACGCCGGAGGTTGTCGTGGTGGCGCGTTAGCGGGCAGTGCGGGCGCCTGCGACGGCTGGCGCGGTGGCTTGAGTGGCTGCGGTAACGACTGCGGCGGTGGGGTGGCGGTCGCGCGTTGACGTGGCGACGGTTCTGGTGGTCTCGGCGTAACCGCGGACCGCTGCGCGGTGGGCGGGGGCTCCTGCCGAGCGGATTGCCGCGGCGTCGGCGGAGCAGGTTGCCGACCGGTTTCCGTTGGACGCTGCATCGGGCGCCGGATGCCCGGACGGGTGACGGGTGGCATGCGGTCACCGGCGGTCGAAGGGGTGGCAGCCGACCTGGCCGAGGGACCTTCGGGACGTGGATCCGGGGGGCGTTGCGGACCGGCGGGTTCGGCGGCAACCCGGCCATGTGACGCAGGGTTCGGCGGCGGTGCGGGCTGTTTGCGTGGCCGCCTCGGCTCCGGTCTGTCCTCCGCTGGCGACGCGATCGGCCGGGGTTGCCGCTGCGGCGAGAGAGGGCGCGGATCGCTCTGCCGCGGGACGGCGGGGCTGGATCGCTGGCCGGGCGCGGCATCGGGTGGCGGTAGTGTGGGAGTGCGTCCGGTATGCCTGCGAACCAGGTCAGAGACGCTTTCACCGCCGGAATCTTCCATCGAACGGCGCCGCCGCCTTGGCGGGTCATCCTCGGGTGGGCGAGGGCTCGGATGCGGTGCAAATCCGGGCTGCGTGAATCCAGGTGGCCGGACAGCACTACGGGGAGGCTCGTCGGGCACCCGGTCTCCTTCCGTGTCACGGTGTTGCCCACTGGTTAGGGTGCCGCCCCGCCGGCAGACCTCAGTGTGTCATCAGTCGCGCTCGATCCTACGGATGGACCACTGCCGTGACGACCCGCAGGGCCCATTCACTGACGTTCCGCAGCGATCTCGGCGGCCAAATGGGTGAGGCGGGCTAGTCCGGTCGGTCTACCGGGCCGTCGCTATCGCGGGTTGCGTCACCGACCGGCGGTCGGCGGCAGCACCCGCCAGTTGAACCCCATCCGACCCACGGTAGGCCACCGCATTGCGTCCTGACAGTTTGGCGGTATACAGCAAGGTGTCCGCCTCGAAGAGCTGGTGCTCGGCATCCATGCTGCGGATGCCGCCGTCGTTGGCGGCGGCAGACTCGTATGCCAGGCCGACGCTGACCGTGACGCGGAGCCCGCGAGCTACTTGTGACCAGGGGTAATGCTCGATCCGCGAGCGCGCCGATTCGGTGAACTCCACGGCAGCGGCCGCGGCAACACCGGGGAGCACCAGCACGAACTCCTCGCCGCCGTACCGGGCGCAGAATCCCTCGCTAGGTAGTCCGGCGGTGAGTAGTTCGACCACCCGCTGCAGCACCCGGTCACCGGTCAGGTGACCGAAGGTGTCGTTCACTCGTTTGAACCAGTCGAGGTCGACCAGCGCCACCGCCACGCCGTGCGGGGTAGCGGCGGCGTCGGCGAACAATGTCACCAGGCGCTGGTCGAGGTACCGACGGTTGTAGCTGTCGGTGAGACCGTCCCTGAGGCTCTGCTCGCGGGCCTCGGCGTGCTCCCTGCGGAGCCGATCGACCTCACGGCGCAACTGCTCAGGGATCGGCGGCTGGTCCTGGGATTCGGAGATCAGGTCGAGCGCGGATCGCAAGTGCTGGTAGGCCTGTTGCCACTCGCCGCGGGAGGCGAGCAACGACGCGATCGACTCGTGCAACTCGACGAGTTTGTCGCCGGTGCCCATGTCGGTTCCCGTTCCGGTAACAGTGCCGGTATCCATGCTCATGCCGATAGCCGTCCGCTGCTTGATCTCGGCCGCGGCGGTGTCGGTGGCATCGGGCCACATCGCGCTCACCTCCTTCTACATACTGGTGTCGTCCGCTGGGGGGCCGACCTTGAGGCATCGAACCCGGATGTCGGGGATTTCGCTCGACTGGCTGATCGAGGGTTGCGGCAACTAGTTACTGACGGGTACGAAAGTCCTACAGTGTGCGATAACCGGGGGATATCACGGCGCTGCGCATGGCGCGAAACCATGCACCGCGCCATTGTCGAGGACCAGCCTTACGGACCCGATCTGGTTTCCGATCACCTCACCGGCCCTGCCGATCGTCACCTCCACCGCCACAAGGAACACAGTTCCGCGCGGGCGTTGAGTGCTGCCCGGTGCTCGCCAACCTGGGTCGACTCGCAGCGTCGACCATGCTGGGGCGTCCCGCACGGTCATCCCGTCGAGCAGGCAGCGACCACGCGGGTGGCTCGGGTCCTGGGTGGCGTCGAGCAGCGCGGCCTGCGCGCCGGGGCCTAACTCGGCCGAGGCATTAAGCCGCTGGAAATAGCCGCGGATGAGCGCCCTGTCGGCCGAGGTTGGCCGGTGATGGCTGCCGTGCACCGCTGAGCCGTGGTCGTTCGAGCTACATCCGGTGAGCAGTGCCACTGCCGCGAGCGGTATCAGCAGCGAGGGAAACCGCGGGCTGCTTCCCCGGCGGTCAGCCACCGGAGTGC
>JBOHEL010000295.1:0-6471 GCA_050700995.1 Sciscionella sp.
GTCTTGAAGACACCCCAACCCCGCAGCGCAGTCACTGCTTGGGTGGTTTGCCCCATGCGGCGTCGAGCAGCGCGGTCATCTCCTGTGCTACGTCGCTCTTACGGAGATTGAGCCTGGCGATCGCAAGCTCATAGCACTCGTCGTCCGCGCGCTGGGCGATCACCCACACCACCACGACCGTGCCGTCCCGCTCGACGCGGTAGATGACGCGGTAGGCCCGATCGCCGACGACGAGCTTGCGGAAGCTCGTGAGGTTGCCACTACTTCGACGACCCAGCGGCGCACCGCGCTTCGCTGGATCGATCCGCAGCTTCGCCAGCGCCTTGAGCACGAGCCGCCGCTCCGACCCATCCAGGCTGTGCAGGTCCTCACGGGCATCGTCGGTGAGGAGTACCTCCGCCATCAGTCGTCCAGGTCAACGCCGAATTCGGCGGCCACGTCGTCGAGCGTATGCCGCACGCCGTCGTCGGTGAGGGTGCGCGCGAATGCCAGCCCCAGCAGGCGGACGTTCTCCTCGAGCTCATCGATGCGCTGCAACCGGTCCAGCTCGTCCACATTGACCAGCGCGGCCGCCGCGTGGTTCTGCCGCATGAGTACGAACTGGCGGCCTTCATACTGCACGGCACCAACCACGGCAGAGAACTGATTCTTCGCCTCGGTAAGGCTGATCATGTCATCGGTGTCGAGATTCATACCATGATAGTAGTCAGAAAATCGGCCAAAATACAAGCCGCTGTCGCGCACCAAGGCTGGGGTTTGGGGGTCTTGAAGACACCAAAACCTCAGCCGGTCGTGACGTGGTTGAAGGGGAGTAGGGGGTCGACCGCAGGGAAGATGACGAACAGTAGCAGCGCGATCACCGCAGCCAGTAGCACCACAGCTGTTACCGCGCGCGCCGCGACCGGGCCGGGCAAGTGCCGCCAGATCCAGGAGTACATCTAGCTGCTCTCCTTCAGCTCGGGTGGTGTCAGGTTCGGCTCGCTCGGGTTCTTCGGGTACTGCTTGGTCAGTACTGCGTGCACGATCAATCGCTGCCTGTCGGAGAACTTCGGGTTACAGGTAGTCAGCGTCATGAGCGCCACCTGTTGTCCCTTGCTCAGCGTGCTCTCTGGATGGTGCGGCACGGCGGCTACCACATCACCCTCCGCGGGCAGCACGATCTCCTGGCCAGGAGTGTCCGCGTAGGGGCCACCGAGGGAGTGCACACCGGCGCATTTCGGGTTGGCGGCATCCGGCTGCCGCCCGAGCGGCGGCAGCATGCGGTAGACGAACCAGTCGCTTTCGGTCTCCACCACGATCGCGTCGCACGGCCGGATGAGATCGATGTCGTTGAATGGCGCACCCTTGCCGACGCGGTGCCCCGCGACCGCGAAGTTGCCTGGCGCGCCAGGCAGGGCAGTGCCCTTGTAGTGGCCGGGGCCGATCGCCAGATCGTCGGCGTTGGTGCCCTCGATGATCGTGAAGTGGTAGTCGGCGCCAAGGGCTGGGATGTACATCTTCGCCATGCCCTTGCCGTCTGCCAGCGAGAAGTGCTCGCCGCGCTGGTTGGACCAGGCGCTGTCCAGTGCCTGCGTGGCATTGGACTGCTTGGCTGCCGAGAACCAGTCCGTCACATATACCTCGTAGAACACGAACAGCAACACGATCAGACCGAGGGTGACGAACACTTCGCCCAACGCGTGCAACACACCGCCAGCCCTGCCGCGACCACGGTCTGGAGGCATTTGCACGCGCGGAATGCCCACGGTGGTCTCGTTGTCCAAACGACTACGCCTCCTCCGGCACCGCTCTGACCCGCTTACGTTAACGTGTGACTACGAGAGTGGTTTCGCCTCATGCGCAATCACCCGTCGTGTATACCGTCAAACCCGTCAGACGAGGACGCCATGCCCAAGTCGAAGGTCCGAAAGAAGGCCGTCTACACCCCGCCGGCCGACCGCCGCACGCCCGTAAAGGCCAAGGTGGCTGGGCCGTCGCATCCGGTCTACATCGTGGTGATGCTGGGGCTGATGGTACTGGGCCTGGCCTGGCTAGTGGTGTACTACCTCGCGCAGGACAAGATCCCGATGATCGGCGCTCTCGGCTCCTGGAATTTCGCGATCGGGTTCGCACTCATGATCGCCGGCCTGCTGATGACGATGAAGTGGCGATGACAGTCAGAACGACAAGGATGTAACTCATCCCCAATGGGGACAACTGCTGTGGATAAGCACTGGTCACCGTCACCGGCTCTGGTCGTGATCGGCTGGTTGTTCACTGCGGCCGTCGTGCTGGCTGCGGTATTGTCCCCGCAAGCGATGGGCAAGCTGTTGCTTGGGGTAGCCGCACTACTGCTCGCGCTGCTCGCGCTGCATGGCAGCGTCGCCAGGCCACGGCTGGCGGCCGCCGATCAGGGTCTCGCGGTGCGGGGATTGCTAACTACCAGGCACTTCGAATGGCCCGCGACCCAGATCCGCATCCGCCACATTCGCCGGTTCGGCCGGGACACGAGCACGCTGGAGCTGGAATCCGGCCAGACGCTCGTGGTGCTCGGCAGGCTCGACCTCGGCGCCGACCCGGAGGATGTTGCTGCGGCGCTGCGGTCACTGCGGAGTTAGCTCACCTGCACGCACCGCAGACCGTGTGGTGCGCAGATGATGTGCGCGAATTGGGCATCGCGGAGGAAGAACAGCCCCACCAGAAGCACGAACAGCCCGATGACGGTGGCGAGCTGGATCGGCTTCCGCTTGGCGACCGGCGCGTAGAGCATCCCGACGGTGGCCAGCGCGCCGACCACGAGGCCGCCGAGGTGACCGAGCCAGGAGATGCCGGGAATCGAAAAACTGAACACCAGGTTCACGGCGATGACCATCAACGCCGTCCTCGGGCTGATCTTGAGCCGATAGCAGGCGATCACCACGCCGCCCATCAGCCCGAACACCGCGCCGGACGCTCCTGCCACCAGCCCATGCGGGTTGTTGAACAGGAACACCGCCACGCCGCCACCAATCAGGGACAGCACGTACACCACGATGTAACGCAGCCGCCCCAGCACGGTCTCCATGTCCCTGCCGATGATCCACAGAGCGATCATGTTCATCGCGATGTGGATCGGGCCGTAGTGGATGAAGCCGGAGGTGATGATCCGCCACCACTGCCCGCCGGCAACCGCGTACGGAAACAGCTCCCAGTCCTGCGCCAACGGCGAGTGCGCGTTGTTCGCGATGCTGTGGGCCTGGTAGGCGGTGAATGCGAACACCAGCACGTTCAGCGCGATGAGGACGATCGTGACCACCGGCGTGCTGCGCACCGGCGCTCCAGCAACCGTGGCGGGTGTCCGCACCGTCCGCCTGCCCTCGTTCACACAGTCGAGGCAGTGGTAACCGACCGAAGCTTCGCGGAGACATTCCGGACAGCTTGGCTTGCCACACCGGCTACAGGCGAGACCCGTCGCCCGATCGGGGTGCCGATAGCAGCGCTGTGCCTGCTGTGCCGGCTCGATCGGAAAACCCGGCGGAACGCTCATAGCTCCACTATGCCTGTGCGCGCTCGATCTCAACCCGCTCGATCACGATGTCGCTCACCGGGCGGTCGCCGGGGCCTGTCGCGCTGTGGACAATCGCATCGACCACGTTGCGGGACTCCTGGTCGGCTACCTCACCGAAAATCGTGTGCTTGAAATTCAGGTGGGTGGTCGGAGCGACCGTGACGAAGAACTGCGAACCGTTCGTACCTGGGCCCGCATTGGCCATCGCCAGCAGGTACGGCCTGTTGAACTGCAGCTCAGGGTGAAACTCATCGTCGAACCGATAGCCGGGACCGCCGCGACCGGTGCCGGTCGGGTCGCCGCCCTGAACCATGAACCCGGAGATCACGCGGTGGAAGATCGAGCCGTCATAGAACGGGCCCGAGGTCTCCCCCTTGGCGTTGGGCTCGACATAGTTCGCGGTGCCCTCGGCGAGGCCGACGAAGTTCGCCACCGTCTTGGGAGCCTGGTCCGGAAACAGGTTGATGCGGATGTCTCCCTGCGAGGTGTGCAGGATACCGGTCAGTGTCGCCCCGACGAGCGATTCATTGCTTTCAGCCACGGGCCCTATCGTGCCATCCACGGCAAAGCCGCAGCAGGTGGGGCAGGATGGGTGTCTCAGGATGTCGCCAACTACCGACGGTGGCATGCTGATGGCGTGGGCTGATCACAGCCCGCTATGGACAACGAACGGACGAGGTGAAGGTCATGGCTCAGGCGAGCGAGACCGCGAACAGCGCCGCCGACGCCGCGCGCGGAGGCCTGCGTGTGCTCAAGCGGAAGGCCGGCAAGGCAGGCCAGGTGGCCGAGGAGACGCTCAGCGCGCGGGGCCTTGCACCGGAGCAGCTTGCCGATGCGGTGGCGGGCCCGGCGAGCACCGCGAGGGCCGAGGTCGCCGAGACCACCCGCAGGGCGAGCAAGAAGCTGGCCAAGCACGCCAAGCGCGCGGGCAAGGAGCTGGCGCGCAGCAGCAAGCAGGCGCGGGAGGACGCGCGGCAGGCAGCCAAGGACGCCCGGCGCAGCGGCAGGAAGGCCGCGGCGAAGATCGCTGAGGATATCGACAAGAAGGCCACCAAGGCTCAGAAGAAGGCACGGAAGGCCGCCAAGGGTTCGCGTAGGCGCTGGCCGTTGCTACTGGGTGTCGGCGCGGTCGCGATCGGTGTGACCTACGTGGTGCGTTCCCGCGCCGCGGCCGCACAGGCCGAACAGGATCAGCCGCTCGGCACTGGGCCGCACTCCCCGATCGGGACCCCTGCCACGAACGGTAGCGGCCAGCACGCGCGCGACGAGTCCGCGAAGAAGAACTGACCGGACGCCTACAGGTGCAGTGCCGAGATCGCGTCGGTCGCGAGTTCGCGTGCCTTGATGGTCTGGTCCTGGTTGGTGCGCACGACGACAGCGTCGCCGCCCTTGAGCACCGCGTACACCGCACCCGAGCCTGTCGGCTGTGACCCACCGGTCCAGCCGGCAGGCTCGGTGGCCTTGTCCGAGGTGGCCACCGGAGCGGCCCGGTCGATGATGGCTTGCGCCGCCTTCGGTTCGCCGTGATACACCCAGATCGAGAGCTGCAGCCGACCGTCAGCGCGGTAGAAGAAGCAGGCTGGTGGGTCACCCGCGGAGACCTTCACGTGGTAGACGCGCTGACCATTGGCGTCGGCGACCGTACTGTTGCGCAGGTAGGGGCAGTCCGCGGTTTGAACGGGCTTCGGAGCCGCCGGTGCGCTGACCGGGGCCGTGGTGGCTGTAGTGGCGGCCGGAGCGGGCGTGGGGGCTTGCTGGGTACATGATGCGAGCGCGGCCAGCGGCAGCAGCCCGGCGCTCGCGATCAACGCTGTGCGTCTCATGGGCTAGTTAGTCAACCAGAACGCTCCACCGGGTGATCACCGGGCGGCATCAGCCGCCTGTGGCGGACTGCACGATGTCTGCCGCAGCAGGATGGATCGCTGCGGATGCGAGGCGGCCTCTTCGGGGGTAATCCGCCCTTCGTCCACCATCGACTGCACGACCGTATGGTCGTGGGTGATCTGGAACAATTCCCCGCCGCGCAGCAGGTACACCCTGGAATCGCCGACGTGCACGAGTGCGAGCTGGGAGCCCGACCACAACATCGCGGTCAGCGTGGTGCCCATACCCTCCATGGCCGGATCGGATGCCGCGAGTTGACGGAGGGCCTCGCCTGCGTAGCCCACCGCGTCCTCAAGAGCGTTGAGCAGGTCGCCTGCCGGAATGGTGGTGTCCAGTGGTGTGAGCGCTTCGATGGCGACGGCGCTTGCAGGCGCGGTATCTCGATGCGCACCGAAACCGTCTGCTACCGCCAACAACCGCGAACCGGCGTATGCCCAATCCTGGTTGGATTCGCGCACCAGGCCCCGGTCGGATCGCAGCCGTAACGGATGGCGAGTGGTGTTACCTCATCAGGCATCGCAGTTCCTTTCCTGACGCCCTTCCTCGACAGATGGCCAATGAGGGAGGTGGCCAGGCTCTTCCTGGCCGCCACCTCGGTCTCGACCTGTCGCCAGTACGCGGCGACCTCCTCGGCGGCCGCATGCGGCTGGAGCGAGCACACCAGCCGGATGCGGGCAAGCGGCATGCCGAGCCTGCGCAACCAGGCGACCAAGCGGGCATGCTCAAGCTGATCCGGGTGGTAGAGCCGGTAGCCAGACACGGCATCGACACGTGCCGGTGGCAGCAGCCCCAGGTCGTCATAGAGGCGCAGCGCCTTCGGTGACAACCGTGAGGCCCGGGCGAATGCCCCGATCGTCAGCAACCCCATACCCACCCTCCTCATACCGGGCACCGCGCCCGATGACGCTAACGCTGCGGGCTCCCCCAAGGGCAAGGTCAAGCGTTTGGTTGTGCACGGATGGGTAATCCCGTCTCATCGACCGCACCGTTTCTCAATTATCGACAGAATGACCTGGTGAGCGATGAGAAGCAGCGGATGCTCCGTGGCGAGTGGTACCGCG